>JANJUT010000272.1 GCA_024710445.1 Thiobacillus sp. | reverse complement strand
CAATGAGCCCGCACTGCATGAATACGACTTCGATCCGCGCGGTTTTCGCTGGATTGATTGTCACGATGCCGACCAGTCGGTGTTGAGCCTGGTGCGTCAGGGACAGGATCCGAATGCGCAGATCGTGGCCTTGTTCAATTTCACGCCGGTACCGCGCCATCGTTACCGCATCGGCGTGCCATCCGGCGCAGCGTGGTGTGAAGTGCTGAATTCGGATTCCGGGTATTACGGCGGCAGCAATCTCGGAAATGGCCATCCCCTGCAGCCACAAAACCTGCCATGGATGGGCTTCGACCATTCGGTCGAAGTGGTCCTGCCGCCACTGGGAGCAATCTTCCTGAAACCTTGCAGTTGATGTTCAACCGATAAAAATGACGGACAAAAATAATGAAGCGCGGAGCAAAAAAAATTCTGTTTGTGGCCAGCGAGGCCTACCCGCTGGTCAAAACCGGCGGCCTGGGTGATGTGATCGGCAGCCTGCCGCATGCCCTGCATGCAGGCGGCGCGGATATCCGCCTGGTGCTGCCGGGGTATCGATCCCTGCTGCGCCAGCTCGATCAGGTGAAAATACTCGGCTGGTGTGATGTGCGCGGGGCTGAGGGAATCGTCAGCGCGCGGGTTCTGGAAACGCATCACCCCGATCTGGCCTTTCCGCTGTGGGTGGTGGATTGTCCGACCTTGTTTGATCGCCCGGGCAATCCGTATGTGAGTGCGAATGGACATGACTGGCCCGACAACGCCGAGCGATTTGCCGTGTTCTCACGGGTTGCCGCCTTGCTGGCGCAGGATGTGCTGGACATCGGCTGGCAGCCCGAAGTGGTGCACACACACGACTGGCAAACCGGACTGGTGGCGGCATTTCTGGCCGATCAGCCGGTACGTCCCAAAACCGTGTTCACCATTCACAACCTGGCGTATAGCGGGTATTTCTCGCATGGCGATTTTGTCCGCCTGCAGTTGCCGAGCCACTGGTGGTCATCCGAGGGGGTCGAGTTTCATGGTGGCTTTTCCATGCTGAAAGGCGGCGTGGTGTACGCGGATGCCGTGACCACGGTGAGCCCCACCTATGCGGCTGAAATCTGCACGCCTGCATTCGGCTATGGCCTCGATGGTTTGCTGCTGTCCCGGCAGCATAAGTTGCACGGCATACTCAACGGTATTGATACGGTGGTCTGGAATCCTGCCACCGATGAATATCTGCCCGCACATTTTTCGCCAGGACGCATCCAGCCGGGCAAGCGACGCAACAAACAGGCCCTGCTCGAACGCTTCCTGCCACAGCCGGACGAGGCTGCGCTCAAGGCGCCCCTGCTGGGGATGGTCGGCCGTCTCGTGGAGCAAAAGGGAATCGACTGGGTACTGGCCGCGATGCCGGTGTTGCTGGCTGAAACCGATGCCCGTTTCGTGTTGCTGGGCAGCGGCCAGATTGCATACGAACAGAAACTCACGCGGCTGGCCAGGCAGCATCCGGATCGTGTGTTTGTTGAAATTGGCTACGATGAACCGCTGGCGCATCTAATCGAAGCGGGCGCGGACATGTTCATGATGCCGTCGCGCTTCGAGCCGTGCGGCTTGAACCAGATGTACAGCCTGCACTATGGCACCCTCCCCATCGTCTTCAAGACAGGCGGCCTGGCCGATACGGTGGTCGATGCCAACAAGGCCACGCTGAAGGACGCGACGGCCAATGGCTTCGTGTTCGACACGCCCGATGTGGCAGCTTTTCTGGATGCGATCCGACGTGCGCTCGATGTTTACCGCAAGCCCGCCCAGTGGCGTGGTCTGCAACAAACGGGCATGCGCCAGTCATTCGGCTGGTCCGAAAGTGCCGACCATTATCTTTCCTTGTATTCCAGTTCATCCAGCAGGAGTGGCCATGCCCTCGAACCCGCCTGATAAATCACAATGCGCCATTGCTGCGCCCCTTGAGTCGCTGCCGGTCAGCGCCGAAGCCATCGGCCAGGATCTGGAACGCTATCGCTTCTATCACATGGGTCGATTGCAGAAGTGCCCGCCGGTCTACTCCTATCAGGCGCTGGCCTGGACCCTGCGCGACCGCCTGATGTCGGACTGGATGAATTCCTATGTGGCGCGTGATCAGCCGGGCAAGCGCCGGGCGTATTACCTGTCGCTGGAGTTTCTGATCGGCCGCGCCCTGTCCAACCATGTGCTTAATCTGGGACTGGATGAGGCGACGCGCGAAGCCCTGCAACGATTCAGCCACACGCTGGAAAACCTGGCCGAAGAAGAGCCCGATGCCGGACTGGGCAATGGCGGCCTGGGCCGCCTGGCCGCGTGCTTCATGGACAGCTGCGCCACGCTGAACCTGCCGGTGATGGGCTATGGCCTGCATTACGAATACGGCATGTTTCGCCAGCGTATTGAAAACGGTTACCAGAAGGAAGACACCGATCACTGGCTGCGCGATGGCAATCCCTGGGAAGTGGAGCGCTCGGAATTTACCTGTCGGGTGCCGTTTGGCGGGCACACCGAGCATTTCCAGGACAAGGAAGGAATCGAGCGTGCGCGCTGGGCGGGCACCAATGACGTGCTGGCGATTCCCTACGACATGCCGATTTCGGGCTACCGGAACCATGCGGTCAACACCTTGCGACTGTGGAAGGCGGCCGCGACCGATGAGTTCAATCTCGATGAATTCAACGCCGGCAGCTACACCGAGGCGGTGCAGGAAAAGAACCACGCCGAGCACATCTCGATGGTGCTCTACCCCAACGACAGCAGTGAAAACGGCAAGGAACTGCGGCTGCGCCAGCAATACTTCCTGGCGTCGGCCAGCATGCAGGATGCGTTGCGGCAGTGGCGCTCGGCGGGCAACACCGACCTGCTGAAATTCGCCGAGCACAACGTATTCCAGATGAATGACACGCATCCCACCATTGCGGTGGCCGAACTGATGCGCCTGTTGCTTGATAACGAAAGACTGGTGTGGGATCAGGCCTGGGCGATCACGTCAAAATGCATGGCCTACACTAATCACACCCTGTTACCCGAAGCGCTGGAGCGTTGGCCGGTGCACCTGTTCGAACGCCTTCTGCCGCGTTTGCTGGAAATCATTTACGAAATCAACGCCCGTTTCCTGAGAGAGGTCGGCATCAAATGGCCAGGCGATATGGATCGCCGACGCCGCATGTCGATCATCGAAGAGGGGGGAGAGCGCCAGGTACGCATGGCCTGGCTCGCCATCGTCGGCAGCTTCTCGGTCAACGGCGTGGCGGCGCTGCACTCGCGGCTGCTGAAGGAAGGCCTGTTCCGCGACTTTTATGAGTTGTGGCCGGACAAGTTCAACAACAAGACCAACGGCGTCACCCCGCGCCGCTGGGTGGCCCATGCCAACCCCGGCATGAGCGCACTCATCAGCGGCAAGATCGGTGACGGCTGGATTGCCGACCTGGCGCAGCTGGAGCAACTGAAGCCGCTGGCCGATAATGGAAGCCAGGCGTTCCATGAGCAGTGGCGGGCCGTCAAGCAGGCCAACAAGATCCGCCTGGCCACCCTGGTCAAGGACAAGTGTGGTGTGGAATTCGATCCGGCTGCCCTGTTCGATGTGCAGGTCAAGCGCATCCACGAATACAAGCGGCAACTGCTCAACGTGCTGCACGTGATCCATCTGTACAACCGCATCAATCGTGGCCATTTCGATGGCTGGGTGGACCGCTGCGTGCTGATCGGCGGCAAGGCCGCGCCCGGCTACGCGATGGCCAAGCGCATCATCAAGCTGATCAACAGCGTGGCCGAGGTGGTCAATAGCGATCCCGATGTCGACGGCCGCCTGAAGATGGCCTTCCTGCCCAACTACCGGGTGACCAGCATGGAAATCATCGCGCCGGCCACCGACCTGTCCGAGCAGATATCGACCGCGGGCAAGGAAGCATCCGGCACCGGCAACATGAAATTCATGATGAACGGCGCCGTTACCATCGGCACCTACGACGGCGCCAATATTGAAATCCTGGAAGCAGTGGGCGAGGAAAATTTCTTCCTGTTCGGCTTGCGCGCGGAAGAGGTCGAAGCGCTGCGCCCGCACTACCAGCCGATGTCCTACGTGGAAAACGACGCCGATCTGCGTGCCGTCATCGATCTTTTGCGGTCGAGCCACTTCAATCTGTGCGAACCCGGAATCTTCGACATGATCATCGATGCGCTGCTGAGCCCGCACGACCCCTGGATGGTGCTGGCCGATTTCCGCAGCTACGTCGACGCCCAGGAGCGCGTGGCGCAGGCCTGGCAGGACGAGGCCAGGTGGACGCGGATGAGCATTCTCAACACCGCGTCGAGCGGCTTCTTTTCTACCGACCGCACCATGCGGGAATACAATGCCGAAATCTGGAAACTGATCTAGGCACACGCCGCCCTTGGGTGCGCTGTGGCCCGCGCGAGACAACAAAAAAGCCGGGAACCCCCGGCTTTTTTGTTGTCCAGAAGCGGGCTCAGGCCGCCTGCACCGGAATCTCGTGGCGCGTGTCGAGGATGCAGTTGCCTTCGCCGATGTATACCAGTTCCGGCTCGTAGCGAGCCAGTTCCAGCTCGTTGTAGACGGCGTAGGTGGCGATGATGACGAGGTCGCCCGGGTTGGCCTTGTGCGCGGCCGCGCCGTTCACCGAAATGATGCCCGAGCCGCGCGCGGCGCGGATGGCATAGGTGGTGAAACGCTCACCATTGGTGACGTTGTAGATCTGGATCTGCTCGTATTCATGGATGTTTGCCGCGTCCAGCAGGTTCTCGTCGATGGCGCACGAGCCTTCATAGTGCAGCTCGGAGTGCGTGACGGTTGCCCGATGAAGCTTGGACTTGAGCATCGTTCTCTGCATGACGGTGCCCTCACAAAAAATGGACGGACATTATACCTTTTGGGGAGGCGTACCCAAAGCGCCTGCTTCAAACGTTTAACTTGGGTTTTTCAGAACAAAATCAAGGTTGTCGATCAACCGGGTTGACCCCAGCCAGGCGGCGCCCAGCGCCACCAGCCGTGAACTGGCGGAGACGGGCGGCTGCAGGGTCTCGGCATCGCGTAGCGCGACATAATCCACGCGCCAGCCTGCCATTTTGAGATGGCGGCTGGCAGTGTGGCACAAGGCCTCGAAATCGCGTTCACCTGACTGGATGGCCGCGACCAGAGCCGCGAGCTGGGTCTGGAGTTGCGATGCCTGAATCCGCTCGGCTTCGCTGAGATAGCCATTGCGCGAACTCAGCGCCAGGCCACTGGGCTCGCGCAGGGTCTCGCCCGCCACGATCTCGACCGGCAGGTTGAATTGCCGTACCAGTTCGCGGATGACGAACAGCTGCTGAAAATCCTTTTTGCCGAACACCGCCACGCGCGGCTGCACCAGGTTGAACAGCTTCAGCACCACGGTGGCCACCCCGCTGAAATGGCCGGGGCGGAAGGCTCCGCACAGATCGTTCGCCAGGCTGTCGGGCGGCTGCACGCTGAACGTCTGCGGCACCGGATAGAGCTCGGTGACGTCCGGTGCGAACACCAGGTCGCAGCCGGCGGCGGCAAGCTTTTCGCAATCGGTGTCGAGGGTGCGCGGGTAGCGCTCGAAATCCTCGCCCGCGCCGAACTGCAGCGGGTTGACGAAGATGCTCGCGATCACCAGCTGGCCGTGCTGTCTGGCCAGTTCGACCAGCGATACATGCCCGGCGTGCAGGTTGCCCATGGTCGGCACGAACGCGGTGCCGGTTTGCCCAGCCAGGGCGGTGCGAAGTTCAGCAGTGGTGTGGACGACCTGCATCAGAATGCGTGGTCGGTGCCGGGGAAGCTGCCGGCTTTGACTGCGGCGACGTAGGCGCGCGTTGCAGCTTCGATGCTGTCTGTTCCAGCCAGGAAGTTTTTCGAGAATTTCGGCGCACGCGGATACAGTCCCAGCATGTCGTACAGCACCAGTACCTGGCCGGAGCAGTCGACGCCGGCGCCAATGCCGATGGTGGGAATGGCAAGGCTGCCGGTGACGTGCCGGGCCAGTTCGGCCGGCACCATTTCCAGCACGATCAGCCCCGCGCCCGCGGCCTCCAGTGCGCGCGCATCGGCGATCAGTTGCGTGGCGGCGGCATCGTCGCGCCCCTGCACCTTGTAGCCGCCGAGCTGGTTCACCGATTGCGGCAGGAGGCCGACGTGCGCGCACACCGGGATGCCGCGCCGGGTGAGAAAAGCCACGGTGTCGATCATCACCGCGCCGCCTTCGAGCTTGACCATGTGCGCACCTGCAGCCATCAGGCGTGCCGCAGACGCATAGGCACGTTCGGGCGAGGGCTGGTAGCTGCCGAACGGCAGATCGGCGACGAGAAAGGCGCGCTCGGTGCCGGCCGCGACGCAGCGCGTGTGGTAGCTCATCTCGGCCAGCTTCACCGGCAGGGTCGAGGCGTGGCCCTGGATCACCATGCCGAGCGAATCGCCGACCAGCAGCACGTCCACCCCGGCGGCATCGAGCACGCGCGCAAAGCTGGCGTCGTAGCAGGTCAGCACGGCGATTTTCTCGCCGCGTTCGCGCATCGCCTTGAGGGTGGACAGGGTGACGGCCTTGTTCATGTTCAAACTGCCTTGCTGAAAAACTCGCGCGGGCCGCGCATCTTGGCCATGCGTTCCAGCAGCAACTCGAAATCGTCTTCGCTGTCGGCAAAGTTGAGGTTGCTGGTGTTGACGATGAGCAGCGGTGCGGCGTCGTAGCGGTGAAAAAACTCGCTGTAGCTGTTGGCCAGCCGCTGCAGATAGGTGGCATCCATGTCGCGCTCGAACTCCACGCCGCGTCGATTGACCCGGTCATGCAGTGCCTCGATCGGGGCCTGCAGGTAAATCACCAGGTCGGGCGTGGCCGTCTGCGGCGCGAGGTCGGCGTAGACCTTCTGATACAGCTCGAACTCGTCGTCGTCCAGGTTCAGACGTGCAAACAGCATGTCCTTGTCGATCAGGAAATCGGATACGGTCCCCGAACGAAACAGGTCGCCTTGCGTGAGTTCGCGCAGCTGGCGCGAACGCTCGAACAGGAAATGCAGTTGCGTCGGCAGGGCGTAGCGCCGGGGCTCCTGATAGAAGCGCGGCAGGAAGGGGTTGTCGTTGGCGTTTTCCAGCAGGGTGTCGGCATTGAGCCGTTCGGCCAGCTTGTGGGTGAGGCTGGTCTTGCCGGCGCCGATCGGGCCTTCGACAACGACGTAGCGGTAACGATCGAGACTCATGCGTTGACGGCGACAGCGGGTGGGGGGAGGACGGTCACATTCTGGCCCGAGCAGCCGGCAAGCCAGCCGGCGGCGCGGCCCCGGCCGGGGATTTCGGTGTCGGGCGCGATTTCCAGCAGCGGCAGCAGCACGAAGGCACGTTCGGTCATGCGCGGGTGCGGCAGCGTCAATGCGTCTTCATGGAAATGCGCGTGGCCGTACAGCAGCAGGTCGAGGTCGAGCGTGCGCGGGGCATTGCGAAAGCTGCGTTCGCGGCCATGGCGGTGTTCGATATCCAGCAGCGCATCCAGCAGCGCACGCGGGGCAAGGGCGGTTTCCACCTGCGCCACGGCATTGATGAAATCGGGCTGGTCGACGTAGCCCACCGGGGCCGATGCGTACAGCGACGAGTGTTTGATCAGCCGGGTGCCGGGCAGGCGGTCGAGTTCGGCCAGCGCGTATTCAACCTGCGCTGCCGGATCGTTGAGATTGGCACCCAGCCCGATGGTGGCGATGACGTTCATTCGGCAGGGGCGGTACTGGCGGTTTCGCCCGGCTTTTTGCGCTTGCGTTTGCGGCGTGGCCTGGGCGAACTGTCGACCTTGAGCATGGATTCGCGTTCGGCATCATCCGCGTCCTGGAAACGCGTCCACCATTCGCCGAGTTCGAGATCCACTTCGCCGGATTCGGCGCGCAGCAGCAGAAAATCGTAGGCCGCGCGGAAACGTGGATGCTCCAGCAGGCGATACGGGCGTTGCCCGCCACGTTGCTCGAAGCGCGGCTGCAACGCCCAGATCTCCTTCATCATGCCGTCGTAGCGGCGCGGGATGGCGAGCTGGCCGCGCTGCGCGTCGAGCACCTCGTCCATCGCAATGAACAAGGCGGGCTGCGGCTTTTCGCCGCCCGCCTCGAGCGCGCGCCAGCGCAGCAACACCTGGGGCCACAACAGCGTGCCAAACAGGAAGGCCGGCGAAGCGGGCTTGTCCTGCGCGATGCGGGTGTCGGTGGTTTTCAGCGCGGCGTTGATGAATCGCTCGCCGACTGGATCGTCGAGGATGGTGTCGAGCAGCGGCAGCATGCCGTGATGCAGGCCTTCGGCGCGCAACTGGTGCACGCCGCGCAGCGCATGGCCCGACATCAGCAGTTTCAGCGCTTCGTCGAAGATGCGGGCGCGCGGAATGTTGGCGAGCAGCGGCGCCAGCGTGGCAACCGGCCGGCGTGTCTCGGGATCGATATGAAAATCGAGTTTGGCGGCAAAGCGCGCGGCACGCAGCATGCGCACCGGGTCTTCACGGAAGCGCGTGTCGGGATCGCCGATCATGCGCAGCACGCGCTTCTTGCAGTCGGCCACGCCGCCGAAATAGTCGTGCACTTCCTCGCGCACCACGTCGTAATACAGCGCATTGATGGTGAAGTCGCGGCGCGCGGCATCGTCCGCCATGCTGCCAAACACGTTGTCCGACAACAGGCGGCCGTGTTCGTCGGTCGGACGCTCGTCGTCTTCGTCGGTATCTTTCTGTTCGTTGGAGCGGAAGGTCGTGACTTCGATGGTCTCGCGGCCGCACATCACATGCACGATCTGGAAGCGGCGGCCGATGATGCGCGAGCGGCGGAACAGGCGGCGCACTTCTTCCGGCGTGGCATCGGTCGCCACATCGAAATCCTTGGGGGTCTTGCCCAGCAGCAGGTCGCGTACTGCGCCGCCCACCAGATAGCCCTTGAATCCCGCTTGCGTCAGGGTTTCGCAGGTTTTCAGTGCGCAGTCGGTAAGCTGGTCACGGCGGATGCCGTGCCTGGCCTGCGGCAGAATGTGCGCGCCGGAGCCGGGAGCGCGGGTTTTACGGCCAAATACTTTGCTGATGAAGCGACGAATCATGGGATGCGCGAAGGCGGGATAGGTGAACCAGATCGCGATTATACAGGCTGGGCCTGGCCCGGTTGCCGCCACAGTCTGGCTGTTCCGGGCCCGTACAGGGCTTCAAGCCCATCCGGGGTCAGCAATTCACCTGGGCTACCCAGTTGCCAGCGCCCGTCGCCGTGCAGAAACAGCAGGCGGTCACAGTGCGATGCGGCCCAGTTAGGGTCGTGCAGCGTCATGACCACGCTGCGCCCGGTATCGGCTTCGCGACGCGCCCAGGCCAGCAGCCGGGCCTGGTGCGCCGGGTCGAGATGCGTCAGCGGTTCATCCAGCAAGGCAATGCACGGTTGTTGCGCCGCCAGCTGTGCCAGCCGCGCGCGCTGGCGCTCGCCGCCCGACAGCGTGTCGAGCGGGCGCTGGGCGAGGTCGGCGAGTTCCCAGGTGGCGAGCTGCGCCGAAAGATCGGACGCGTGTTTGCCGTTCGTCCTGAGCCTGTCGAAGGACGGTGTTTCCTTAAACGGGTAGCGCCCAAGCCCGACAAAATCCAGCACGCTGCCAAAAAATCCATCCGCGTCGCCCTGCGGCAGCAGGCCGATATATTGAGCGCGGGCCAGTGGCGGCAAAGTGTCGAGCGCACGGCCGTCGAGCGCGACCCGGCCGGAAGCGGGCCGCTCAAGTCCCGCCAGCACGGAAAGCAGAGTGGATTTTCCCGCGCCGTTGGCGCCGAGAATGCCGAGCACTTCGCCGGGTTCGAGCGTGAGGTCGAGGGAATCGACCAGTGTGCGGGGGCCGGCGTGAAGAGAGAGTTGCTGAATAGCTAGATACATCGCTTGGGGTGTTGGGCGCGAGAGGTTAGTCGCCATGGTGCTTCCACACACGACGCGACCATCTGGTCTCTATCAACTGTATGGCTCTTTTGATATGAGCGGCATCCGCTGCACGATATGCAAGTAGGAAAAGTACGTTTGAGGATCGCAAGGGAATAACTAGCGAACCGGGCAAATGGGATCGCATTTCCTCCACGCGGGCAGGAATGTATTCATTCCGCTTCACTCGCGGGAAGTGTTGGAAGACAAGCAGAGACCTCGCATGCTCCCAGGTTTCCGTCAGTTCTTGCCAGTAGATGTACTTTGACGAATCCCTGTGACCGATGCGTTTCGACGGGACTTCAATTCCGTTGTCTGGGTCGAAGAACAGGAGATCAGAGTCATTGAGCTCGACAAGCATGTTCCTGAACCAGATGGATCGATCAGCGTGAGAATTAGGAACGATCGCATCGAAGAAGCTGGCACGTGGGATATGGTTATGTTCTTCGATATGGCGCAGATGTCTTCCATCGCGATAACAAAGAGTTCGCGAGAGGTGGTCGAAAAGACTGGGGTCGTGATCCTTCCACTTGTTCGATTGCGACAGGTATTGAACCTTACGACCATCAGGGCGTTGGTCATCTGGCGTTAGCATCCAGCAAACACCAATGCGAAGCCCCACTTGCGAGAAGCACCGTAGAAGGCCGTATTTCACATAGTCAATAACATCTCCGAAGTATTGGTGTTTCATGTGCGTGATGTGTTAACGGCTCCTCAATGTTTGCGTTGGGTGGGCGAGACAGCAAAGTAGCCTGGATGCAGCGCAGCGAAATCCAGGGTGAGTTATCGAAACCAGGTTCCCGGATTCCATTTCATTCCATCCAGGCTACGCTTGCTGTCTATGCAGCCTGCAACATGAATTCGACCTTGACCGCGTCGAAGGGGAATTCAATCTTGCCCTTCGGCGTGCGGTTGAGGATGCCAGCATCGATCAGCGCGGTGACGTCGCCATGCACGGCCTTGACGTCGCGGCCGACGCGTCGCGCGGCCTCGCGGATGGACATCGGGCCGCCCCCACACATGGCCTTGAGGAGTTCCCAGCGCTTGGCGGTGAGCACCTGCCAGAGCAGCTCGGGGGTGGCGAAGCTGATCCGGGCAGATCGTTGCGATTTGCCTGTATTCCAGGCCTGGACGAAGTCCGCCATCGCGTCTGAAGGCGAGCGGATATCAAGCGTCACGGTTTTCATCGTTCCACCTCTCAATGTCACGTTGGAAGTCGGCAATCAGTTGCTCGGGCGTTGAGAAGGCGTAAGCGTGCTCGGTCCCGCCAACATGCCTGTGATCGCCTTTCCCGGCTTCGTTGTCGTAACGGAGAACGCATACGCCATGGACGACGTAGGCAAGCCGATATTTGAAACCATGGGCCGACCCTTCGACGGGTTTGGGAAGCCGCCACAACACGAGTTCCACGAAAGCCGACTCGGAGTATGCAATGCGCGTAGAGACGAGCTGGACGGCTTTCATGTTGGAGACAATAACAACATGGCTATTATGTTGTCAAATCTCCAACGATTTGTGGGGCCGCGTCGCGCGTTACGGCTTCCTGAGCAGCCACATCAAGCAACCCGCTGACATTGGCGGATAATGCCCGGCTTCGTTCATTCAACAGAAGTATTCCCCCCGCATGCAAAAAGAAGTCAAAGACAAGCCCCAGTACGCCATCGTGGCGTCGGTCCAGTTGCCGGGGGTAAGCGACGTCGAGTTCGAGGCATCGCTGACCGAGCTGCGCGAGCTGGCCAAGACGCTGGGGTTCACGGTGATCCGCACGTTCACGCAAAAACGCGCAGGCTTCGAATCGACGGCGTATCTGGGCGTGGGCAAGCGGCAGGCGATCCGCCATTTTGTGATGGGCGATGCGGGCGACGAAACGGGGCCCGCACCTGAGCCCGATCACGAGCCGATGAACCCCTTGTATCGCCTTTCCACCGTGGTCGAGGGGATGGACGACGAGGCCGGGCGGGTGTCGGATGTGCCGATCGACGTGATCTTCGTCGACCACGAAATCTCGCCGTCGCAGGCGCGCCATCTCGAAAACGAGGTCGGCTGCCAGGTGATGGACCGCACCATGGTGATCCTCGAGATTTTCCACCGCAATGCGCGCTCGCCTGCTGCACGCGCGCAGGTGGAGATCGCGCGCCTGGGCTACCTGGCGCCGCGCCTGCGC
>JANJUT010000205.1 GCA_024710445.1 Thiobacillus sp. | reverse complement strand
CCCGGCACATCGTTCGTCGGCAAATGGCGTACCACGATCCCTTTGGCTTCACAGGCCGTGCCATCAACCGCTGCGGGTCCGGTGACGATCACGCGAATCAGCTTGTGCAATTGCCCGATCGCCTCGGCATCAATCGGCGTGGCGTGGGTGATGGCGGTGGTCGCCCAGAACAGGCGGGGTACCAGGTCGGCGGCCTCGGTAAAGGGAAATTCGCTCCAGTTGTGCTCGAAGCCCGGGATGGGCAGGTCGTCGGGCGTAAGGGCGGCTCGGTCGAGAAAGACGACACGTTCCTTGAAGCTCATTTCCCTTCACCCACCAGCCGCTCGAGTGCGCGCATGATGGCGGAGGAGTCGAGTTCGCTGTCGCCGGCACCCATCAGCGCGTTCATCTGCTGGGCGATCAGCGCGGCGCCGGGCAGCGGGGTGGCGGTTTCCTGTGCGTTGTCCATGACGATGGCCATGTCCTTGTGATGCAGTTTGACCTTGAAGCCGGGCTTGTAGTTGGATTCGAGCATGCGCTGGCCGTGAACTTCGAGGATGCGGCTGCCGGCAAATCCGCCCAGCAGCGCCTCACGCATCTTGACCGGGTCGACGCCGTTGCGGCGCGCCAGCAGGAGGGCTTCCGCCACGCCTTCGAAGGTGAGGCCGACGACGATCTGGTTGCAGCATTTGACGACCTGGCCGGCACCGTGGCCGCCGACGTGGACGATGTTCTTGCCGAGCACTTCGAACAGCGGATGAACCTTGTCGAAGATGGGCGCATCGCCACCGACCATGATCGACAACGTGCCTTCACGTGCCGCGACTTCGCCGCCCGATACCGGTGCGTCGAGCATGTGTACGCCGCGCTCGGCCAGCGATGCGGCGATGCGGCGGGTGGCGGCGGGGGACACGGTGCTCATGTCGACGATGGTGTGGCCGGGCTTGGCGCCGTGGATCAGACCGCGGTCGCCAAAGATGATCTGTTCGACATCGGTCGTGTCGGACACGACAGTGAAGCTGATGTCGGCTTCGGCGGCCACTTCGGCCGGTGTACCCTTGCCCAGCGCGCCTGCGACCAGGATGGGTTCCAGGCGATCGAAGCGGCGCCCGTAGACGAACAGTTGATGTCCGGCGCGAAGCAGGTTTTCCGCCATCGGGCGCCCCATGATGCCGCTGCCAATGAATCCGATTTTCATGATGCCAATCCCTTAACCACAACAAGCCAGAATGGCAGCGTAACCAATCCCGCCAGCGTTGACCAGCCCATGATGAGGCCCGCCAGCCGGGTGTCGAGGCCAAAGCGGTCGGCCAGCGCGATCACCATCACCATGGTCGGCATCGCGGCTTCCAGCACGCCCGCCTCGCCCGGCTCGGTGAGCGTGCCCGGCCAGGCCAGCGCAATGCCCAGCGCCAGCAGCGGCATCAGTGCCAGCTTGATGGTCAGGGCGACAAACACGGCTTTTTGCGGGCGCAAATCGTGCCAGGGGATGGTCAACCCCAGCACGAACAGCATCAGCGGAATGGTCGGGCTGCCAGCCCAGCGCGCAGCCTCGATCAGCGGCGCGAGCGGCAGACCGGACAGGTTGACGGCCAGCCCTGCGGCAAACCCCCACACTGGCGGTAATTTCAGCCACATGGCCAGAAACGAGGCGTGCTCGGTGTGCTTGCCGCAGCGAAAGGCGATCCATACGCCGAGCGACCATACCAGCGGCGTGGCGGCCAGCATGTCGGCGAAGAAGGGATAGCGTGCGCCGGACTCGCCGAACACCGTGGTGAGAAAGGGATAGCCGAAGAACAGCACGTTGCCGAAGCCGGCGGTGAGCATGATCGCACCGCGCTGTGGTCGCGTCAGGTCGCGTCCGAGCGGCGTGGCAAACAGTGCCAGTGCGGCCAGCCCCAAGCCAAACAGGGTGGCCAGGCCGAGAATCAGCGGCACCTGCAACAGGCTGAGATCAACGGTGGCGGCCGCACCCGCCGCAAAAAACAGCATGGGCGCAAAGAAATTGAGGACCAGCCGGTTGATTTCACCGCGCAGACCGACGATGGAAATGCCGCTTTGCCAACGCGGCCAGATACCGCCTGCCGCGATCAGCAGGGCCAAAGGCAACAGCGTTTTCAGCAGCAATTGCTGCGCGAGATCGGGAGACATGAAACGGAAATCAGGCGAACAGGGCGTTCATCATAACGCCCATGGCCTGAATGGCTGGCGCGAGTGCGCCAGCCTGGAAGATCAGGTGCGGGAAGCGGGGGTGTAGGGAATGTCGGCGCGGCGCGAAGGAGCGCTGCCGGATTCCAGCCAGGCCTTGATGCGCGCGGCATCACCGGCGCGGCGGTTGGTGCCCTGCGCGTCGAGCAGGACGATAATCACATCACGCTGAGCCACATGTGCCTGCATCACCAGGCAGTGTCCGGCCTCGTTGATGAAACCCGTTTTCGACAGGCCCACATCCCAGTCATCGGCACGCGTGAAGCGGTTGGTGTTGTTGAAGGCCACCTGGCGATAGCGTACTTGCGGCTGGCGGCGTTTTTTCTTCAGGACCACACGCTGGGTGCCGAGGGTGTAGTTGCCGGTAGTGCTGATGTGGCGGATTTCGGGGTAATTCTGGTAAGCGTAATCGGCAAGCTTGGCCAGGTCGATTGCCGTCGAACGGTTTTCACTCGACAGGCCGGTCGGCTCCACATAGACCGTGTCGTTCATGCGCAAGGCACGTGCCATGCGGTTCATGTTGGCAACAAAGCGATCCAGTCCGCCCGTGGTGGTGCGCCCCAGCGCGTGCGCGGCACGGTTGTCCGATGCGATCAGCGCCAGATGCAATAGCTGGCCACGCGTATAGCTGGCGCCAATGGCCAGGCGTGAACCGGTGCCTTTGAGGGTGTCGCGATCTTCGGACGTAATCGTGATGCGCTCGTCCAGCGATTGTCCCGCATCCACCACCAGCATCGCGGTCATCAGCTTGGTGATCGAGGCGATGGGCGTCTGCATGCTGGCGTTTTTCGCCAGCAGCGGCTGGCCGCTGGCCTGGTCAAACACCAGCACCGACTGCGCGCTCAGTTCCGGCATCGAGGCGTAATCGAGCACGGGACGCGGCGCGGGCATGGCTGTGTCGATCTGATTGCTCAATTGCAGTGATGTACCGCCATCAAGCGCAGCAGCGCCTGTGTGTGCACCCACCAAGAACAGTCCGGTCAGTAAAGCTTTTTTCATATGCATTGGCTTCATTGTAAGACGACAGGAATTTATCCGCATAGGCGAATTACGGCCATAGCCCGCAAAACTTGAAAACAACAGTTTTGGGCTGGGCCGCGATTATTTTACGCCCTTGATTGACTGTGTAGCAAAAATCATTATATATAGCAATGACATGGGAGAACTTTCGAATAATTTACTAAAGAAATCGGAGCTAATGGCCTGTCTCTGCGCCCCCGGCGTGGTGGCTGAAGCGCTGGAGCATCTGATGCGGGGCGAGGCCGCACAGGCGGAATTTGCCGCCTGCGTGCGCTGCGACCCGGTGCTGGCGCTACGGCTGCGGCTGTTGCCTGCCGATTTCGCCCCGCAGCAGGACTTGCTGCGGGCCTTGCTGCTTGCGGCGCCGGTTGCGGCGGGCGGCGTACAGGTTACCTACGCAACGCGCTGGCGGCAGTCGATCAGCGTGGCGCATCTGGCGCAGACTCTGGGGGTGCGCTCCGGCATGGTGGATGCCGAGGCAGCCTGGATCGCGGGGCTGAGCCACAACCTGACGGAATATCTCGAAACCGGCCTCGTGTCGCCCGCGCATGCGGCTGACTGGCTGATGGCGCTGGACCCCGACGGCTGGCTGGCCGATGCGGTGCGCTATCACGCCGAGCCGCTGGCGCGCGGACGGGCAGCGCATCCGCTGGTACGCATTGTCCAGCTGGCCTATCAACTGGTGACCCGCGCGGATGCGGTGGTGAGTGTGGATGTGCGCGCAGCCCTTGCCACGCTCAATATGGGCGCAGGTGAAGCGGCGCAGCTGTTGACCGACAGTCAGGCCCAGACACGGCAACTGGCCCTGCGCTTTGGCCTGGTCGACGCCGTGGCGCAATCAAATGGCACGGGTTTTGATCGTCTCGCCCGGCTGTACGCGGGGCAGGCAGCGCAATCGGCCCTGCATAGCCATTTTCGCTCGGCCGATGGGGCCAGCCAGGTATTTGCGTTGCTGCAGGACAGCCTGCGTGCCTTGTTCGGAGTCGAGCGGGCGTGCCTGTTTGCGCCGGCAACCGACGGGACCCTGCGGCTGAGTGCGCTGATCCCGGCCGCGTCCGGCTTGAGCGCGTTGGCCATTCCACCTGACGATGGTCATTCTGCGCTGCCGCGCGCCCTGTCGCGCAACGCCCCTCAGCAATTCATGCGTGGCGCGAGCGATGCCGCGCTGGTCGATGAGCAAATCGCCCGCTTGCTGGGCGTGTCGCATTTTCTCTGCCAGCCGCTGCAACTGCACGATGGCCAGACCGGCGTGCTGCTGGTGGGTGACGAGGCTTCCGACCTGGACCAGTTGCCGCTGTGGCGATTTACCCTGGCCGAATGCACCGAGGCCTTGCGGCCGGCGTTGGCGCTGGCTTCAGTGCCTGTTCCCGCGCCGGCCCCGGTGGTTTCCGCGCCATCACAACCTGCAACGGCCAGTGACGATATCCCGCGAGACCGCGTCCGGCGTGCCGTTCATGAAGTGGCCAACCCACTCACCATCATGCGCAATTACGTCAACCTGCTTTCCGACCGGCTGGGTTCGGATTCTGCCGTGCAGCGCGACCTGGGCATTATCGGCGACGAAATCGAACGGGTTGCCCGCATTGTCTGCGGCATCACCGCGACCGAGGAGGTTGCCGTGGTACCGATGGAGTCGCTCGAGCTGGTGTCCGTCAACAGCATCGTCTCCGAATTGGTGAGGATGGCGCTGGGAACGCTGTTCGCGCCGAACAAGGTCAATGTCCAGATCGACCTCAATCCCGATGTGCCGCCCATGCCGTTGCAAAAGGATTTACTCAAGCAGGTCCTGTTCAACCTCGCCAAAAATGCAGTCGAGGCCATGCAGGCGGGCGGCCACCTGAAATTCACCACGCGCCTGGTCGATGCAAATGGCCAGCGCCAGATTGAAATCGAAGTGGCGGATACCGGGCCCGGTTTGCCGGAAGCCGTGGCCGCTCATTTGTTTGAGCCGGTGGTCAGCGAGAAGGGCGGCGACCATGCCGGCCTCGGACTCACCATCAGCCGCAGCCTGATCGAGCGCATGAACGGCCAGCTGAGCTGCAACAGCACCCCGAAAGGCACCCATTTCCTGATTCGCCTGCCAACCCTGCAAAACGGCCAGGCCCCGCTCACGACAACACGCTATGGGTCCATGTAACCCGGGCTACCAAGGAGAAATACTTGTCAGACGATCTCATCAACTCATCCCCGCACCGCAATACGGTGAGCCACTTTCCGGTGCGCCCCCGGCTTTTGATTGTGGATGACGAACCGCTGATTCTGGAGGGCCTCGCACGCCTGCTGGCCACCCGCGATTACGAGGTGGTGACGGCCAACGGCGGTTGTGAAGCCCTGATTGCCATCGGCAAGCAGCAGTTCGACGCGATCCTGCTCGACCTCGGCATGCCTGACCTGAACGGCACCGAAGTCTTGCGCTTCGTCGCCGAACGGAGCGCGGAGACGCCCGTGATCGTGGTGTCGGGTGACAGCACCATCGATGCCGCGATCAAGGCCCTGCGAGGCGGCGCGGCCGATTTTGTGCGCAAGCCCTACGAACCCGAAGAACTGCTGCGCCGCATCGACAACACCCTTACGCAGCGGCGGCTGGAAAAGGAAAACAATCATATCCTGCAGCGTTTGCAGCAATCGGAAAAATGGCACCGCTTTCTGGTCAACAGCTCCCCTGATTTCATCTACACGCTGGATGGCGAAGGCCGCTTTACCTTTGTAAACGACCGGGTTGAAAGCCTGATTGGTTACCGTCGTGAGGATTTGCTGGGCCAGCATTACAGCCTGGTCATCCACGAAGACGACATCGCCCGCGCCGAGCACGTATTCAACGAACGTCGGGCGGGTGACCGCAGTGCGCGCAACATCGAAATTCGCCTCAAGTGCAATCCGGGGGTGCGCCGGCCACGCTTGATGAATGGCCGTTGCAAAGCGGTCGAGCTGACTGCGACAGGGATGTATGACGAGGAGGCCAGTCCGTTCGAGCAACGTTTCATCGGCAGCTATGGCGTGGCGAAAGATGTGACGGACCGCAAGCAGGCCGAGGAAACCGTGCACTATCAGGCCTACCACGATCTGCTGACCGGCCTGCCCAATCGCGCCCTGTTCCGCGATCACCTCGGCCTGATGCTGGCGCAGTCCAAGCGCAACCAGAATCCGCTGGCGGTACTGAGCCTCGATCTCGACCACTTCAAGGTCATCAACGACTCACTGGGCCACACCATCGGTGACGAATTGCTGCTGGCGGTGGGCGCCCGGTTGCGCCAGTGTCTGCGTGAAGGCGATACCCTGGCGCGCCTGGGCGGCGACGAATTTGCCGTGTTGTTGCCCACTCTGGTTTCGCGCAGCGATGTCGAGCACATCTGCCGCAAGATCATTCAGGTGCTGTCCAAGCCGGTGTATGTCAAAGGCCATGAGATCTATATCTCGGTCAGCATCGGCGCATGCGTGGCACCGGAAGATGGCGAAATGATCGACAGCCTGATCCGTCAGGCCGAAATCGCCATGTACCAGGCCAAATCGCAAGGCCGCAGCCGCCTGCAATTCTGGGAGTCCGGCATGCAGGCGCCCTACTCCGAGCGCATGCAGATCGAGGCTGATTTGCGGCGTGCACTGGCGCGCAACGAATTCGTGCTGTTCTATCAGCCGCAGGTCGACACTGTCACCGGCGAGGTGCGCGGCTTCGAAGCCCTGCTGCGCTGGTGGCATCCGCAACGCGGCCTGCTGACGCCGGTCGATTTCGTTCCGGTGGCCGAGGAATCCGGCGTCATCGTTCCGATCGGCGACTGGGTGCTGCGTCAGGCCAGCGCGCAAATGGCCGAGTGGCGCAAGGCCGGTCTGCCGGCAGTGCGCCTGTCGGTCAACATCTCAGCACGCCAACTCGAAAGCCCCGATTTCGTCGAGAGCGTGATGCGCGCGGTGCAGGTGTATTCGCTGGACGGCCACCAGATGGAGCTGGAGATTACCGAAAGCCTGCTGATGCGCGATTTTGAAGCCAATGCCATCAAGCTCGGGCGGCTCTCCGCTGCCGGGATCCGTCTCGCCATTGACGACTTCGGAACCGGCTACAGCTCGTTCAAATACCTGTCGCGCTTCCCCATTCACACACTCAAGATCGATCAATCCTTTGTGCAGGAGCTCGACCGCGACGAAAACATGTCCATCGTCAATGCCATGATCGCCATGGGACGCGGCATGAACCTCAATGTCGTCGCCGAAGGGGTCGAAACCGAGTTCCAGCGCGCGAGTCTGCAACAGATGCAATGCCACGAGGTACAAGGCTACTTTTACAGCGCCGCACTCTCCGGGCACGAAGCCACCGCGCTGCTTGGTCAGCATATGCGTGGATTTGGCCAGGGAAAGCACCTGGCAGCCAGTTAACGGTTGCCTGCTCTCACGCGCTGTGAAAGGTTGTGATCAAAAAG
>JANJUT010000258.1 GCA_024710445.1 Thiobacillus sp. | reverse complement strand
ATGCCGTGAGCGTGGTCGTTTTCGAGGCGTGGCGGCAAAACGGTTTTGCCGGCGGCGGATGATTGAGCGCACTGTGGGCGTGCAGATTGTGTGCGTACCCTGGCGATGGATGTGATGCATGTGGCTTGGGTCTGTTGCCGGCCCTGATCGGCCTGATGACGCCAGCATTCTCGGTGGCGGCTTGCTGATCCTCAAGCTGCCGGATAGGACTTCAGACTGTTGGCCCGCTCATCGGCCAAAGCGGAAGTCACACTATTTCTTACCTATGTCTGCTCTCGGCGATGAAGTGGACGTTCAGCGTGCAGCTTGAGGGGCGCTGAGGCAGCAAGCGAAGCTTGCTGGCGGAGCGTCTCTCTCGAAGCGTTTGTTGGGTCACCCGTTGATCCAAGAAGAACTGCTCTACGCCATCACAGGTATCTACCAAACAAACGTACGCGCTCAAGCCACTCGTGGCTCGGATCGAGATTTCCCTTGGTGGTTAACTGGTTCAGGAGCCCACTCTCCCATAGTCGATACGGACGGCCAAACAGCTGTGCGGCGAGTACAGGATCGATGAGACCCTCTTTGCAATATGAACCAAGGCTCTCGAAAAAGTGAATCACTGCGGACACTTCGTAGGTCCAGTGCGGTGAGGAATGCAGAGTGCCAACGTCCACAATCCCCTTGAAATTGCCGCGACTCAGCTGCTTCCAAGCATTAAAGCGCAACTCGAACATCTGTGGAGAATCGAACTGAGACTGCAAGTGCAGACAGAACTGGCGCCGATTGTCCTTCTCGCCCTTGTCAGCCAGCCTGTGAGCAGTCCGAGAAGACCAATACGCGGAGGCAAGTGCTGCCACCATCGCAACTAGGATTCCCGCGATCTGAATTAGATCGGAAATATTGGCGCCACGTGGCTTGCCTAGATCCTCTCGTGCCCTATCAACGCTCTGGGCGACGCTGCGCAGGCCATCAGCGAGAGCGGCTTGAGCGCGGTCGCGTTCAGTTGACTCTTCCGGATAATCTTCACCGGCTTGCTGTCGAGTGCCCCCGCCCGACTTAGACTTTGTTTGCAAGTCCGAGCCCTGGAGCGGCACACTGGCTGGCGAGGACTCCGGTGTAACTGCCAGACGGTGTTCCGCGAAACAGGCTGTGGCCATGATGATCGAAAATGTTGCAAGCAGGCAATGCAGTATGCGAAAGATCATCTTTGGTGACACAGTGTCGACCCAACGTGCAGCTTGAGGGGCGCGGAAGCTTGCTGGCGGAGCGTCTCTCTCGAAGCGTTTGTTAGATCGCATACCGGTCAAAGCACCGTTCAACTTCGAGTTAGATATCTTCGAGCCGCGCCATCAGCTTGAAAACGATTTCGTCGGTGACACGATTGTCGAGTTCTTGCCCTTCGGCATCACCCGCCCGGAAGGGTATGCCGACGATATCTCTCGGTATTCCTGGAAATGCAGTGTCGTCCAGATAGATGGGGATTACTGCTGCTTCTGGAACGCGGGGGGCAAAGCACTCGCGCTCAAAAGTAGGCCAAATCTTTTCGAGATGGAATCGGTCGAGCAAGCAGACTACGAATCGAGCCTTGTCGCTGAAAACTTCCATGAAACTCTTATGCCAAGCTTTGCCGAGGTAGTTGGCTTCAAAAAACTCATCATAGAAGACTGAACAGTCCAATATTTCCAGCTGGTCCGCAATCGATCTTGCTATACCGCGATTCTCGCCAGCAAAGGAAAGGGCAAAGTCAAAGTCGAAATCACGCTCACCAGAGCGGAACCCGCAGGCCTTTCGCAACTCAACCCAATTGAGATGCTTCAGGTAATAGAACAGCGCGGGATCCTCAATTGCGAAGTGCTTCGTTTCTTGGTTGTAGTAGAAATAGCGTTCGCATATTGGCTTCGATTCGATCAGGATGGCCAGCCGCTTTTCCTTAATGTTGTTAATACTGCCGCGGACTTCCGCATTCGCGTTTGCCAGTTCCGTGAGATCAACGATTGAGCTGTCCTGCTCACTAACGCTTCGCAGTAACTTCAAGTAAGGGTCATTGGTTGATCGGAACCGCTTTCCGCGGCAAAACTCCTTGACGGTCTCTTGGTAGGAATGATCGAGTCGTTCCGTTACACGACCGCGCAATGCCGCTATGCCAAACTGCAGGGTCGGCGTATCTGGCCGCGTTTCGGTGACGTCGTTCATAAGACATATCGACTGACACACCAACTGCGTCAGCCAATAATCACCTTTTGTCTCGGCGAATATCCTGTCATGGTCGGCGAGCTTCAGACCCAGCTTTTCCTCTCCTTTGCCAATGAGCTCTGACGTGGTTTCGAGTGACGCTGGCTTGATGCGATGAATTCCACACCGTTTTGCAATGTCGTGAACAAGATGAATCAACTCGCTGCCAACCTTGTTGATTCCGATAATCACGACTTTAGGGTAGGCGTTGTCCCCAAATTCTTCTGCAGCAACCTTGACGATGTTGGCAATCTTTGCCTGCGTGTCATTTTCGAGTCTGTGGAAATCATCGACGATGAAGCAGCCACCTTCAACTCCATCGGCCAGGCGAAGAATTTTTGGAATGTCATTTGCCTTCCGCGCGGACAAATACTCAAAGCCAGCATGCGGCAGACATTCTTCAATGATCTTTCGCACGGTCGTAGTCTTGCCCGTGCCGGACTGCCCCTCAATAACGACAGGTTTCCCGGGGTTTCTTATATCAACCAGAATTTCGTTGAAATTCGGCGGCCGTACAAACGTAAATTCCGGCACACCTTCGGTCCTGAAGACTTCTTCGACTGGGTAGGTCATAGTAGTTGTCGAGATAGGTGGATGAGATGTCAACGTGCAAGGTGAGAGGCGCGGAGTCTGCTTGCCAGCGCAGTGTCCCAGCGGCAAAGCCGCGTCTCGACCGAAGTGTTAGGTTTCTTCATGCTTCCTGCGCCGATTGATTCGATCTCTTAGAGAACGGGCGCTTGCCCAAACTTCATTCCACGCAGCTAGGATTGCGGAATACTCGGCAGACTCTTCGTCTGTCAGGTATTCGTGTGGATCGTCCGTAACTCGATAGGGATACTGACCAAGGTACTCCTCAATCTTTTCGATTCGTGAAGGAGCATCGTCAGTAAACTCCGACTCCAAATACCTGCGCCAGTCTTTCTTACCTCGATGGTCGTTGCAGTCTTGGCATGACGGCACGATGTTGCCTAAACAAAACTCACCGTGTTCCACTGCCGGGACTAGGTGATCCGGAACAATCCCGGTACGAGGGTTCCCAGTGTCTTCGCAACCGCAGAACGCGCACGTGCGATCGAAATATTGCTTTATCAGTTCCCATTCTTGGTCCGGCAGAGAACGGTGACTTAAGAGTTCCCTCATGCCTCTCATAACGTGATAGTTCATGCGGGAAAAGTGCTTAGTGCCAGCCATTTTGGGAAACCTAACAGTTAATAGAGAGACCCATGGGTCCGGGCGCGTCTTAGTAAAGAGACAGGCATTTCACGGGTCTATCATCTTGATTCTTCTAAGGATGTTAGCCCAGCCGTCTGTTTATTAGGTTATGCAAAAGGAAAAGCAGGGCTTCCGGATTATGCGCCGGATTTTTCAGCTTTGGGCCAGCTTCATTGATTGACTGCTCTTGGCAATGAAGCTGACGTGATGTCTGGCTGGCATGACAGGCCGCTTCGGCCGAGTAGCGGGCCGAAGGTCGGCAAAATCTATTGGCTGGTTCTTGATCGGTTACCAGCCATTCACGGCATCCAGTTCATCTGTGACGCTATGCTGCTCCTGACCGAACCCGGCCATGAGGACTTAAGCTGATTCCTTTCGCCCCTGTTGCCTATCCGCGAGCGGCAATGAGGTGGGTAGCTTGAGTGTGGAAAATCCGGATGTCGTTGTTCCTGGTTTTTGACAGGCGTTTCCGTACAGCCATCCCAGGCAAGGCATGGCTGTCGATGGCTGCCATGATAGGGCTGCCAGTTAATTGCTGACCGGCTGACAACATCAGGCGATTAAAAAGCATTCAGCCATGACACGCCTGGTTTGGGACGGGTCGTTGGACCTTTCCCGGATCATGTGTTGTTATCCTATTGTTCATGAGTGAAGCGAGACACGAATCCATTTGATGACTCAGCCCATCTTTTCCGGTCAACCCATACCAGGTGCTCCAGTGCCTGACACGAGCCACAAGGGCACTGTCGTGCTGTTCGGCGAGGTGTTGGCGGATGTGTTTCCGGATCGGTCGGTATTGGGCGGTGCGCCGTTCAATGTTGCGTGTCATCTCAAGGCCTTTGGACAACACCCTGTATTGATCACGCGCCTGGGTGAGGATGCCTTGCGCGATGAGGTGATGAACGCGATGGCCCGGAAGGAACTGGATACGCTCGGTATCCAGTTCGACAAACACTATCCGACAGGTCAGGTGAAGGTGCATCTCGAGGAAGGGGGGCACCGTTTCGAAATCCTGCCCATGCAGGCTTACGATTTCATTCATCCGGGTGTGGCGCGCCTGACCCTGCTTGCTGCGCATCCTGCGCTGGTCTATTTCGGAACGCTGGCGCAGCGACATGCCGTTTCCCGGCAGGCGTTGAAGACCTTGTTGCGCGCTACCCAGGCGGCAAAATTTCTGGATATCAATCTGCGTACACCGTGGTATGAAAAGAAAACCGTGCGCCATGCCCTGCAGTTCGCGGATATCGTGAAGCTGAATGACGCTGAGCTGGGCGAGTTGGCCGGGATGTTCGGCTTGCGGGGGCGTGATGCACGCGAACAGGCCCGGGGTTTGATGGATCAGTTCGATCTGGAGCAACTGCTTGTCACCTGCGGGGATGCGGGCGCATGGCAGATGGATCGGGACGGCAATCAGACCGAGGCGGGCGCCAAGGGGGCAGCCATCAGGCTGGTCGATACGGTTGGTGCAGGCGATGGGTTTGCCGCGGTTTTCATATTGGGGACCTTGTGCGGCTGGCCTATAGTCAAAACGCTGGAACGGGCCAATGCCTTTGCGGCATCGATCTGCGAAATTCGTGGCGCGGTTCCTGACCAGATGGGTTTCTACGAACCATTCAAAGAGGCATGGGGGGTATGAAAAGGCGGTCTGCGGAAGCCAAAAAACCTTTGTATGTCGTATTGATCAGCGTACATGGCCTGATTCGCGGTGACGAGCTTGAGTTGGGGCGCGACGCGGATACCGGCGGACAAGTCAAATACGTCGTGGAGCTTGCCCGTGCGCTGGGCGAACGGGACGATGTCGAAAAAGTGGTGCTGTTGACGCGGCGCATCATCGACAGTCAGGTTGATGCCGGTTATGCGGAACCCTTCGAGGCCTTGTCGGAAAAAGTGGGCATCGTGCGCATCGAGTGCGGCGAGCAAAAATATCTTGCCAAGGAAATGCTGTGGGATTCGCTGGAGAGCTTTTCTGACAACGCCCTGGCTTACCTCAAGCATCAGGCTCGCCTTCCCGATGTGATCCACAGCCATTATGCCGATGCCGGTTATGTCGGTTCGCTGCTGGCACACCAACTGGGCGTTCCCCTGGTGCATACCAGCCACTCACTGGGCCGCACCAAGCGCAAGCAACTGCTGGCCAGCGGCATCAAGCGCAGCGAGATCGAGACGGCCTACAACATTTCGCGCCGCATCGAGGCGGAAGAAACCACGCTCGGAGTCGCCGAGCGCGTCATCACCAGCACGCAGCAGGAGATCGAGCAGCAATACGCGCTGTACGATTTTTATCAGCCCGACCGCATGCGGGTGATCCCGCCCGGAACGGATATGGAGAAGTTCTTTCCGCCGCAGGGAAATGAAAAAAACAGTGATGTGGCGCACGCGCTCAAGCGTTTTCTGACGCATGCCAGCAAGCCGGTCATTCTGGCGCTGTCTCGCCCCGATCCGAAAAAGAACATTGTTTCCCTGATCGAGGCCTATGGTGAATCGCCGCCGTTGCAACAGGCCGCCAATCTGGTGATCGTGGCGGGCAATCGCGATGACATTCAGGACATGGAAAGCGGCTCGAGAACCGTGCTGAATGACATCCTGCTGGCTATCGATCGCTACGACCTGTATGGCAAGGTCGCGTATCCAAAGCATCACAAGCCGGACGAGGTCGCGCTCTTCTACCGTCTTGCGGCTGCCGCTCACGGCGTGTTCGTCAATCCGGCGCTGACCGAGCCGTTCGGTCTGACGCTGATTGAGGCCGCTGCCTGTGGCCTGCCAATCGTGGCCACCGAGGATGGTGGGCCTATCGACATCATCAGGAACTGCCAGAACGGCTTTCTGATCAATCCGCTGGACAAGCCGGTGATGGCGGACATCATCCTTCAGACCTTAACGGACAGGCCGGCATGGCGCCGTCTGGCCAGGAACGGCATTCAAGGCGTGCGCCGTCATTATTCGTGGCAGGCTCATGTAGAAAAATATCTGTCGGTTATCCGGCCTTTGGTTGAAAAAACGGAGCCGATCAGCCGCATGAACCTGAGTCGGCGCCCGGGCGTGTTCCGTGACCGGGCCATTTTCACCAGCCTCGATCTGAACCTGATTGGCGATCGTGAATCGTTGGCGCTGCTTCTGCAGCGCATTCAGGCGCATCGCAAGTCGACCATCTTCGGGGTTGCGACAGGCCGCCGTCTGGACGATGCGCTGGATACCCTGCGCAAATACAATATCCCCGAGCCCGGCGTGTTGATCACCGGTCAGGGAACCGAGATCCACTATGCGCCGAATCTGACCCAGGACACGGTGTGGGCACGCCATATCGATTATCTGTGGAACCCTCAGGCCGTGCGCGACATCCTCAAGGAGATACCCGGGCTTGAGATGCAGCCCAAACGCCATCAAAGCGCGTTCAAGATCAGCTATTACATCGACCCGAAAGTGGCGGACGTCCATGAAATCCGGCAGACGTTGCTGCGCAACGAGCAGACGGTGAATATCGTTTTTTCATTCGGCCAGTTCCTGGATGTTCTGCCCATCCGCGCGTCCAAGGGACTGGCGCTTCGCTGGTGCGCCGACCAGTTGGGGTTCCCGCTGAAAAACACACTGGTCGCCGGTGTCACAGGTGACGATGCGGACATGTTGCGCGGCAATACCCTGGGGACCGTCGTGGATAACCGGCACCTCGCCGAGTTGTCCGAGCTGGCCAACGTCGAGAACATTTACTTTTCGAAGAGCTCGAATGCGGCCGGTATCCTTGAAGCATTGGACCATTACCATTTCTATGCGGACGAGGATGGAAGCGCCGCTGCATGAAGCCATTGTTGCTGTGCACCGATCTCGACCGGACCCTGATCCCGAATGGCCCCCAGCCTGAGTCGCCGGCGGCGATGGACCGATTCCGGCGGCTGGTGGGTTGCGGGGACGTTACGCTGGCCTATGTGACCGGGCGGCACCGTGCCCTCATCGAACAGGCTATTGAGGATTACGGCCTGCCGCTGCCGGATTTCGCCATCGCTGATGTGGGCTCGACCCTCTATCAGGTGGATTCGCGCGGCTGGAAACAGCGGGACCAATGGGACGAGCAGATCGCACCGGATTGGCGCGGTTTGAGCCATGACCAGCTTCACGCATTATTAAGCGGGTTTTCTGTTCTGGCATTGCAGGAACGGGAAAAGCAGAATCGTCACAAGCTGAGCTTTTATGTGCCACTGAACGCCAATGTTCAGGAATTGATCGGAGACATGAACGTGCAATTGCAGCAGGCCGGGATCAAGGCGAACCTGATCTGGAGCATCGACGAACTGGCCGGAACCGGATTGCTGGATATCCTGCCCGCCAGCGCCAACAAATTGCACGCCATTCACTTCCTCATGCAGCAGCAAGGGTTCAGTCACGAGAACACGGTTTTTTCCGGTGACAGCGGAAATGACCTGGATGTATTGCTGAGCGATATTCCTGCCGTGCTGGTCGCGAATGCCGATGACGAAGTGAAAAGCCAGGCGGCAAAGGCGCATCAGGAAACCCTTTATCTCGCCCGGGGTGACTACCTCGGGATGAACGGCAATTACAGCGCAGGCATTCTTGAGGGGGTCGCGCATTACCGGCCGGATATCGACGCATGGCTGCGTGAACAGAACTGAGCAAAACCGAACCAGGAAAAACCGGATTCAATAATCGATATGTACGAACAAGCCTCCCACGCCCTGCTGAACGAAATTCTGTACAAGCTGAAACCGGAGATCGGAAATCTTCGCCTGCGTCATTTCTACACCCGCCTCGGGGCGAATTTTTACGCCATCCATACCCTGTTCCACCTGCTGTATGGCGAGCGTCCCAATTTCAAGGAACAGATGGTCAGCCTGGTCGAGACACTCGCGCTTCGTTACATCGATCGGGTGCCGCACTTGCGGAAATCGGACCTGGCGCGTGAGCGGGACTACAACTGGTTCCTGAGCCAGAAATGGGTCGGCATGGCGCTGTATTGCGATCGCTTTGCCGGCAACGTGAAGGGCCTGCGTGCCAGGCTGCCCTACCTGCAGGAGCTGGGGGTGAACATGCTGCATGTCATGCCCATGCTGGATTGCCCGCCGGATAACAGCGATGGCGGTTATGCCGTCCGCGACTTCTGCAAAATCGATTCCCGCTTCGGGACGACGGCAGATGTTGCCGCACTGGCTGCCACGCTCAAGAAGCGCGACATGCTGCTGGTCCTCGATGTCGTGGTCAACCACACCTCGAACGAACATGAATGGGCGCAGCGGGCACGCAAGGGCGAAAAGCAGTATCAGGATTACTACTACGTATTCAATGACCGTGAGATTCCCGACATCTACGAAGAAACCATGCCGGAGATATTTCCGGTCACCGCGCCCGGCAACTTCACCTGGGATGAGGAAATGGGCAAGTGGGTGATGACGGTATTCAACAATTACCAGTGGGATCTGAACTACCGCAACCCGGCGGTGTTGATCGAAATGATCGACATCATCCTGTTCTGGGCCAACCAGGGTGCGGACATTCTGCGCATGGATGCGGTAGCGTTCTTGTGGAAGAAAATGGGCAGTGCATGCCAGAACGAGCGCGAAGCACACCTGCTGCTGCAACTGATGAAAGACTGCTGCCAGGTGACCGCGCCAGGCGTGTTGTTCATCGCGGAGGCCATCGTCGCACCTGCCGAGGTCGCCAAGTATTTCGGCGAGGACGCGATCAACGCCAAGGAATGCGAGATCGCCTACAACGCCACATTCATGACCCTGCTCTGGGACGCGGTCGCGACCAAGAATGCGGCGCTGCTCAACCAGGGGATCAAAAGCCTTCCGACCAAACTGGAACGGGCGACCTGGCTCAACTATGTGCGCTGTCACGACGACATCGGCCTGGGTTTCGACGACAACGATGCCCGGATGGCGGGCTATGATCCGGTGCGGCACCGGCGCTTTCTGGTCGATTACTTTACCGGCAAATTTCCGGGCTCGCCTGCCAGAGGGCTGCCGTTCGGCGAGAACCCCAAGACAGGCGACGCCCGCATCTCCGGCTCACTCGCGTCACTGGTCGGACTGGAGGCCGCGCTCGAAAGCCGGAACGAAGACGCCATCGACGCTGCGATCAAGACCATCCTGCTGCTGCACAGCATGATCCTTTCCTTCGGCGGGATCCCCCTGCTTTACTACGGCGATGCGCTTGGCATGCTCAACAGCCGGGAATATCTCGACGACCCCTCCAAGCGCGATGACAATCGCTGGATGCATCGCTCGCACTTCGATTGGGACAAGGCAAAAAAGCGTCATCAGACCGGCACGGTGGAGCACCGGATATTCTGTGCGCTGAAGAAAATCATCGCGCTGCGCAAGGAAACCCTGGCATTCGCGGACTTCGACAACCGTCAGTTGCTGACGGTGGACAATCCCAACCTGCTGGTCTTTTACCGGTCCGACCCGCAAAACATCCGCAATCGGGTGCTGGTGGTTGGCAACTTCAACGTCGAGGAACAGACGCTTTCAGTCGATGCATTAAGAATGCACGGATTTTTTCAGAAGGACGGCATGAAAGACCTTTTGTCGGGCACGCGCATGGAGACGGACAACGATGCGATGGTCCTGCCCCCGCTGTCATGGTACTGGCTCACCGACTGACGCAGCTGGGCGAAAGTAGTGATGACGACAGGTCGTTACTGCATCGCGCGTTTTCGCTGCGCCGGCAGTTTTGATTGCCGTTCAGAATTCGGCCTTGATTTCCCGGTTCAGCAGGCCATCCACTGCCTGGGCGGCGGGTATGCCTTCGAATAGCACCTGATAGACCGCGCGGGTGATGGGCATGTCGACGCCGAGTTCGGTGGCGAGAGCAGAGACTTCGCGCGCGGTGGTGACGCCTTCTGCAACATGGCCGAGTTCACCGAGTATGGTGTCGAGCGCCTGGCCACGTGCAATCCGCAGGCCAACCTGGCGATTGCGCGAGAGATCGCCGGTTGTGGTGAGGATGAGGTCACCGAGGCCGGATAAACCCATGAAGGTTTCGAAATGGCCACCGAAGCGGCTGCCAAGCCGGGTGATTTCGGCCAGTCCCCGTGTGATGAGCGCGGCGCGCGCATTGTGGCCGAGCTGCAAGCCGTCGCAGATCCCCGCAGCAATGGCCATGACGTTTTTCAGCGCGCCGCCGATTTCGACGCCGACGACATCATCGTGTGCGTAGATACGCAGGCGCTGGCCGGACAGGGCTTCTGCCAGGCGTTGCGCCAGTGCGGTGTCATGCGAAGCCAGCGTGAGTGCAGTAGGGTAGCCCTGCGCTACTTCCTGGGCAAAGCTGGGGCCGGATAGCACGCCGGTATGCGGGTGTGCCGGCAGGAGTTCGGAAACGAGTTGATGCGGGAGTTTCCGGCTGCCGGGTTCAAAGCCTTTGCACACCCAGACCACAGGCGGCAGGCTGGGTTGGGTTCCCAGCATGGTCAGGGTGGCGCGCAAGCCGCCCGTGGGCACGGCGATGACGATGAGGTCGGCCTCAACCAGGGTGTCGCTGAAATCGGCGCTGAAGTGGAGCGCGTCCGGTAAGGGGCAGTCGGGCAGGTAATGGGTATTGATGCGCTGCGTGCGCATGGCATCGAGGTCGCTACGGTTGCGCCCCCACAACGTGACGTGATGGTGGGGCGCCCAGCTTGCCGCCAGTGCCGTGCCCCAGGCGCCGGCGCCGAGTACGGCCAGTTTCATCGGCGTTATATTCATCGAAGCGCGTTCATCGAAGCAGTATTCACTTGCCCCAGGCCTCATGCGCGGGCAGCCAGCCCGTTCGGCCATCGGCATGTTTCACCGGCAACCAGCCGAACCCGTCCGGTTCGCCGGTGGGTTCGAGCAGGACGCCACGCGCCGCGCGAAACACGATATCGGCATCGGGGCGCGGGCGTTGCCGGATGGCACTGGATTCAGTCTTGATCATGACGCTCCTGGCACCCGTCAGCGCAGATTTTTCAATCCATGCCAGGTGGCCGTTATGGTCGCGTACCTTGACCCAGCTCTGCAGTTCGACGATGACTTCCAGCGGCAGGCCGCTGCCCGCAATGGCGACTTTGCCAGCCAGGGTCGAGGGCGCGTCGTAGAGGATGCTTGCCTGTGCGGTGCTCCGATACTCCAGCGCACTCGCCGGGTAAGCGAGCGCGAGCAGCAGTCCGACGATGAAAAACCGAAATCTCAACGAACGGTTCAGTGCGTTTGTGCGGGCGCAGCCTGTTGTTGCTGGGCTTGCTGCTGCAGGAACATCGCTTCGAAGTTGACAGGATTCAGCAGCAGCGGCGGGAAGCCTGCGCGGATCACCACATCCGAAATGGTCTCGCGCAAGTAGGGGAACACGATGTTGGGGCAGCCGATGCCGAGCACCATGGGCATCTGGTCCTGCGGCACGTTCTGGATGCGGAAAATACCGCCCTGGGTGCACTCGACCAGGAACATGGTCTTGTCGCCGATTTTGGCCGACACGGTCACGGTGATGCTGCTCTGGTACACGTCATCGCCGAGTGCCTGGCTTTCGCTCGTCATGTTGACATCCATATGCGGAGCTTCGCGTTCCAGATAGATGGCGGGTGCGCCGGGGACTTCTACCGACAGGTCCTTGACGAAAAGTTTTTCGATGTTGAATACGGGTTGTTGCTCGTCAGCCATGATGTCTCCTGGATAAGAAAACCGGAGCCTGTGCTCCGGGGATGACTCGCATTTTACACGCGCTTAATGAATACCCTGTGATGCGAGCCAGCGTTTTAGCGCATGGGCTTCCATCGCACCCGAGGTACGTGCCACCTCAGCCCCGTTTTTGAACAGAATCAGGCTGGGAATGCCCTTGATGTGGTGGCGCATCGATACCTGGGGCTGGGCTTCGGTGTCGACCTTGGCAAATCGCACGCGCGTGCTCATTTCGGCGGCCACCTGCTGGAATATCGGCCCCATCATTTTGCAGGGGCCGCACCAACCGGCCCAGAAATCGACCAGTACCGGCAGACCTGCTTTGGCAATGAAGCGGTCGAAGTTGTCGGCAGTCAGATCGACCGGTTTGCCGGGTAGCAGAGGCGAACTGCATTGGCCGCATTTGGGCGCGTCGGCCAGACGCTCATCCGGAACGCGGTTGACGGCGAGGCAGTGGGGGCAGGCAAGTTCCATGGGGGTTCCTTGAGGCAGATGGTCTGTGTATCAAGGTGGTGGCGCCGATGGAAAAATCAAGCGCACCGTGCGTATCGCGCCCTGTTGCGCGGGTTGCGCAACAGGGCGCCAGCAGATCAGTCGCGATTCAGCAGGGGAACCAGTCCACCCGCTGCATCCAGCGCGGAGGTGTCGTCGAAGCCGCCGACATGGGTGTCGCCAATAAATACCTGCGGTACGGTGCGGCGGCCACCGGAGCGGGTCATCATTTCTTCCTGTTTTGCCGGATCGAGATCAATGCGGATTTTTTCGATGTCCGTGACGCCACGGCTTTTGAGCAAACGCTCGGCAGCCACGCAATAGGGACAGACGGCGGTGCAATACATGACGACTTTAGCCATAGGATTTCCTTTTATTTGATTTACTTGGATATAGGCAGGTTGGCGCGTTCCCACGCCAGAATGCCGCCTGCCTGGTTGTACACGGTCTCGAATCCTGCTTTTTTCAGCATGCCGCAGGCCCGCGCCGAACGCTGGCCGCTGCGGCAGGTAACCAGAATGGGCTGGCTCTTGAATTGATCGAGTTCCTGTATGCGGCTGCTCAGTTTGCCAAGCGGGATATGCTTGGCCTTGGGAATGTGCCCGGAGGCAAATTCCTTGTCTTCGCGCACATCGAGGATCAATGCGTCGTCATTGAACAGGCGCGTCGCTTTCAGGGTGTCGGCCTGCTCGATTCCCGAGAGCTTGCTGCCGATGAAGGTCCACGCCAGCATGGCGCCGGATGCTACGGCCAGCGCCACCAGCATCCAGTTGTCCTGTATGAATTGAGTATCCATGAAATAAATCTCCCAGTTACAGGCCGCAGCCCTGTTTTAGACCGGCCTTCTTGAACATGATGTCCATGGGGCAGAAGCGGGTGAGTCCGGACTGGAACAGGTTGAAACCGACAAAGGCAGTGAACCACAGCCACGAAGGCTGGGTCATGTCGGCACTGCCTGAAAAGTGCGTGAGCGCGAGCGATAGCATGATGAAAAATCCGGCAATGATGCGGACCATTCGTTCAACGGTCATGGTGAAACTCCTGATTGGGTGAAGAATATTTCTGGAAATTGGCGGCGTAGTACAGCACCGGAATGACCACCAGTGTCAGCAAGGTGGAGACGAAGATGCCAAAAATCAAGGATACCGCGAGGCCCGAGAAAATGGGGTCGTCGAGAATGAAAAAAGCCCCCATCATCGCGGCGAGTCCGGTCAGCACAATGGGTTTGGCACGCGTGGCCCCCGCCTGGATGACGGCTTCCTGGAAATTCATGCCGGCACGCACCTGTTCGTTGATGAAATCGACCAGCAGGATGGAATTGCGCACGATGATGCCGGCCAGCGCGATCATCCCGATCATCGAGGTGGCGGTGAACTGGGTGCCGAGGAGCGCATGGCCCGGCATCACGCCAATGAGCGTGAGCGGGATCGGCGCCATGATGATGAGCGGCGTCAGATAGCTCTTGAATTGCGCCACCACCAGGATGTAGATCAGCATCAGGCCGAATGCGTAGGCCAGCCCCATGTCGCGGAAGGTTTCATAGGTCACCTGCCATTCGCCATCCCATTTCAGGCTGAAACCCGCGTAAGGGTCGCCGGGCTGGCTGATGAAATATTCAGACAGGGTACCGCCTTGCGTGAGTACCTTGTCTTTCAGCCTGTCGCGCATTTCGAACAATCCATACAGCGGCGAATCCAGCTTGCCGCCGGTGTCGCCGACCACAAACACCACGGGCAGCAGATCCTTGTGATAGATGCTTTTCTCGCGTGTGCCTGGCATGACTTCCACCAGTTCGGACAGCGGCACCAGATTGCCGTCGTTGCCGCGTACCCTGAGTTTCAGCAACTCGCCGATTTCGGCCAGGCGTTCCGGCGGCAGGGTGATGCGCACCGGGATTTCGTACTTGGCGCCGCTGCCGTGGATGGGCGTGACGTTCTCGCCTGACAGGCCCATTTTCATGGCTGCAACGATGTCTTCCTGCGCCACGCCGGCGATAGCCGCCTTGCGCTGCAAAACGCGCAGCACGACGCGCGGTGCGTCGTCTTCCACCGTATCGTCGATTGCGACGATGCCTTCGGATTGTTCGAAGACAGTGCGCACCTGCTTGGCGACCTGGATCTGGGTGTCGTAATCGGGGCCGTAGATTTCGGCGACGATAGGCGACATCACTGGCGGCCCCGGCGGCACTTCGACGACTTTGACATCCGCGCCGTATTTTTGGGCAATCGCCTCGATAACCGGGCGAATGGCTTGCGCAATCTCATGGCTCTTGCGGTCGCGTTCATGCTTGTCAAGCAGGTTGACCTGCAAATCGCCGACTTCAGGACCGTCGCGCAGGTAATACTGCCGCACCAGACCGTTGAAGTTGATGGGCGCCGCCGTACCGGCATAGGCCTGGTAGTCGGCGACTTCCGGAACCTGCGCTATGGCCGTGCCCATTTCGCTCAACACCTGGGCCGTTTTTTCCAGCGGGGTGCCCGCTGGCATGTCGACGACGACCTGGAATTCCGACTTGTTGTCGAATGGCAGCATTTTCAGGATGACCAGTTTGAACACGGGCAACATGACCGAAATCAGGATGGCAATTCCGATTCCAAGCCACAGCTTGCGACGTGAATTCTTGCCCTCCATGCCGCGCAGAAAGGGGGTGAGACGGGCGCGGAACAGGGCTGCCAGTTTGGTGTCGCCGTCCGGGGCGTGGTGGGCGGTCTGCTTGATCAGTTTCAAGGCCAGCCAGGGCGTAATGATGAAGGCAATCGCCAGCGAGATCAGCATGCCGATCGAGGCGTTGATCGGAATCGGGCTCATGTAGGGCCCCATCAGGCCGGAGACAAAAGCCATGGGCAGCAGTGCGGCAATCACGGTCAGCGTGGCGAGGATGGTGGGGCCGCCGACTTCGTCGACTGCGCGTGGAATGATCGCTTCCAGCCCGTCGTGGTCGAGGCCCATGCGTCGATGGATGTTTTCCACCACCACGATGGCGTCGTCCACCAGAATGCCGATCGAGAAAATCAGCGCGAACAGCGACACCCGGTTGAGCGTGAAGCCCCAGGCCCATGAGGCAAACAACGTGGCCGCCAGCGTCAGCAGTACCGCCGCGCCGACGATCAGGGCTTCGCGTTTACCGATGGCAAACAGCACCAGCAACACCACCGAGGCGGTGGCGAAAATCAGCTTCTGGATCAGCTTCTTCGCCTTGTCGTCGGCGGTGGCCCCGTAGTTGCGGGTGATGCTGGTTTCGATGCCTTCGGGCAGCACGCTGTTGTGCAGGGCGTTGACGCGGGCAATGACTTTCTCGGCCACATCAACTGCGTTTTCACCGGGCTTTTTCGAGATGGCCAGCGTCACTGCCGGATAAATCTGGCCGTTGTCAGCCGTGCCATGCCCTGACGACGTGGCGCTACCTGCACCGGGACCGTGCCAGACGTATTGCGCGGGCTGATCGGGGCCGGCGACGACGGTGGTCACGTCGTTCATGTACACCGGGCGACCCCGGGTCACGCCGACGACAAGCTGGCGAACGTCTTCGGCACCTGCGAGAAAGGTACCGGTCTGGACCAGCAATTCCCGATTGTTCGATACCAGTGTGCCGGAAGGCTGGGCGGCGTTGGAGACCTGCAGGGCATTGCGGATATCCTGCGCTGATACGCCAAAGGCAGCCATGCGGTCGGGGTCCATCATCACCCGCACCGCCCGGCCGGGGCCGCCGACGGTACTGACTTCGCGCGTGCCGGCGATGCGCTTCAACTCGATTTCGGCCGCGTGCGCTACCTGTTCCAGTTCGTAGGCACCCCGTGTTTCGTCGCGTGTCCACAGCGTGACGGTAACGATGGGGACGTCGTCGATGCCGAGCGGTTTGATGATGGGTTCACCGACACCCAGTTCGGGTGAGACCCAGTCGCGATTGGCCTGGATGGTGTCGTACAGACGCACCAGTGCTTGCGTGCGGTCCTGTCCCACCAGATATTGCACGGTCAGCACCGCCATGCCTGGCCTGGAAACGGAGTAGATGTGCTCGATGCCGGCGATTTGCGACAGGACCTGTTCGGCTGGCGTGGCCACCAGGGTTTCCACATCCTTGGCGGATGCGCCAGGGAAGGGAATGAACACGTTGGCCATGGTGACGTTGATCTGCGGCTCTTCTTCGCGTGGCGTGACAAGGATGGCGAACAGGCCCAGCAAAGCCGCGATCAGCGCGATCAGCGGCGTGAGCTGTGAAGTCAGGAAGAAGCGGGCGAGGCGGCCGGAGAGTCCCATGTGGTTCTGCGTTTACTTCGCGGGTTGGTTGGCGGCGCTTTTGGCGTAAATCCCTGCCTTGACCGGTTCAAGTGCGATGACTTCGCCTGAACTCAGACCCGCCAGCACTTCCACCTGCCCGCGCGTATTGGCTGGGCCGAGGCGGACCTGGCGCAGGCGGACCTGGTTCTGATTGACGACGTATACCGCCGTGATTTCCGAGCGGCGCACCACTGCGCTTGCCGGAATGCTGAGCTTGCGTGCGCTGCCCGTCGAAAAATGGGCGCGGGCAAACATGCCGGGAACCACGCCTGCCTGGTTGGCCGGCAGATTGATGCGCACCTTGACGGTGTGGGTTGCTGCGTCGGCCGAGGGCAGCACGGTGATGCCGGTGGCGTCAATCCACTTGTTGATCGCGGGGACTTCGACAGCGACATGCGGTGCGGCTTTGATTTCGGCGAGCTTGACCTGCGGGATGCTGGCAATGACGCGCATGTCCCTGGGGTCGAACCCGGTCATCAGCGGCGTGCCTGGGGATACCGTCTCGCCGACTTCCACGTGGCGTGCGGCAACTATCCCTGAATAGGGCGCGGTGATCACCATGTAGCTGCGTACCGCTGATGTCTGGCCCACGCTGGCACGCGCCGCCCGGGCAGCGGCCTCGGCAGCGCGGTATTCGGCCGTGGCGCGATCCATGGCAGCCTGGCTGATGAATTTCTGCTGAAACAGTTGTTGTTGCCGCTGGTAGTCGGCCCGGGCATTTGCCAGCGTGGCAGTGGCTTGGGCGGCCTGCGCCTGACTACCGGAGACGGCGGATGACAACTCTTGCGCGGAGAGGCGCAGCAGGACAGCCCCGGCTTTGACGTGATCGCCTGCGTCGAAATGGATGGCGGATACACGCCCCGACACCTGGGCTGCCAAAGTGGATTGTTTCACAGCCTCGACCGTGGCCTCGGCGGAATAGCCATTCTCGGTCTGCTGATATTGCACGGGGGTGACTGCAAAAGGAAGGCCCGCCCAGGCCGGGGCCGAAACCAGCATCAGGCAGGCAAGCAGGCGGGTCGGATTTGGCACCAATACACCTCCGTGAACGAATAAATTAGATAACTCTAATATATCATTATATTCAATTAGTTGGCCAAGCCGGGTGGGTTTCGCCACGGATTGAAGTATGGCGTACTCCGAATGCTTGATCCACTACATCCGGGGTGCGGGCGCTATAAACGCCATTGACCCGGTTCCTTTGTGGGAAAGCCGGGCCAATGGTTGGGTCGGATGCTTACTTGGTAAAGCCGCAGAAAACGTCGCGCATCATGCTCAGAAGCTTGAGTGTACGGGTGTCGCCCACCCGATAAAACACGCGGTTGGCATCCTTGCGCGTGCGCAGCACGCCTTTGTCGCGAAGGATGGCCAGGTGTTGCGAGATGTTGCTTTGAGAGGTTCCGACATGGTCGACGATGTCCTGAACACTGACCTCCTTGTCACCCAGAACGCAGAGAATTTTCAGGCGTAGCGGATGGGACATGGCTTTCATCGCACGCGAGGCCTGCTCAATGTGCTCATCCTTGTCCATCAGGTCCACTTCGTCCCAGTTAGTTGCCATATTCATTACCTTGATCCTGTTCGTGTAGTACCCTGTTGCGGCGCGATTTTGGGCGTAAACCCGTTAGCGTGGCACAATCCTGAGCTGCATTGCACGCTGTGTATAGATTAGAAATCACGCATATATTAAAATAATCCCACAAAAACAAGTCAGGTTATATAAATATTTTCATGAAAGCCTCACCGGTTCTCCTCATCATCCTCGACGGTTTTGGTTGCCGCAGGGAGCACGCAGACAATGCGATCGCCCAGGCCAACAAGCCCAATTGGGACAAGTTGTGGCAGAACAATCCGCATACCCTTATCCACGCTTCCGAATCCGAAGTGGGATTGCCCAAGGGGCAAATGGGAAATTCCGAGGTGGGACACCTGAATATTGGCGCGGGACGGGTGGTGTATCAGGAATTCACCCGCATCGACCACGCTATTGAATCCGGTTATTTTTATACCAATCCCGCGCTGCTGAACGCGGTGCACCTGGCGCGCGACAACAACAAAACCCTGCATGTGCTGGGCTTGCTGTCGGATGGCGGCGTGCACAGCCATGAACTGCATTTCCACGCGCTGCTTGATCTGGCTGCGCGTGAGGGGCTGAAAAAGGTGTGCCTGCATGTGTTTCTGGATGGCCGCGACACACCACCGAAAAGCGCCGAAATTTATCTGCGCCGTTTGACCGAGAAAATCGAGCAGGCGGGGGTTGGTCATATCGCGTCGATGATCGGGCGCTACTTTGCAATGGATCGCGACCGTCGCTGGCAACGGGTTGAGGCAGCCTACAACCTGTTGACCCTGGGGCAAGCCGAATTTCAGGCAGATAGCCCGCTGGCCGGACTGGAAGCGGCCTACGCACGCGACGAGACCGATGAGTTCGTCAAGGCAACGGCCATTCGTTCGCCGGATGGCAATCCAGTGAAAATGGAAGATGGCGATGCCGTGGTTTTCCTCAACTTTCGTTCCGACCGGGCGCGCCAGTTATCGCGGCCATTCATCGAGCCTGATTTCAGCGAATTCGAGCGTGAGGTTACGCCTCGCCTTGCCACCTATTGCACGCTGACCGGATATAGCGACGATTTCGTGGTGTCGGTGGCGTTCCCGCCGGAGCGGATTAAAAATGGCCTGGGGGAATACATCGCCAACCTGGGATTGCGCCAGTTGCGGATCGCCGAAACCGAGAAATATCCGCATGTCACATTCTTCTTCAACGGTGGCGAGGAAATCTCCTTCCCTGGCGAGGATCGCATATTGGTGCCATCGCCCGATGTGGCGACCTACGATCTCAAGCCCGAGATGAGCGCTTTTGAGGTTACCGACAAACTGGTCGCAGCCATCGAGAGCAAGCAATACGACGTCATCATCTGCAACTATGCCAACCCGGACATGGTGGGGCACAGCGGCGACCTGAATGCAGCCATCAAGGCAATCGAAACTGTCGATACCTGCCTTGGACGGGTGGTTGAAGCCCAACTGGCACGCGGGGGCGAGGTGCTGGTCACGGCCGATCACGGCAATGCCGAATTGATGCGGGATGCGGTCACCGGGCAGCCCCATACCGCGCACACCATGAACCTGGTGCCGCTGATTTACGTTGGCCGGCGCCGGGCCACGCTGGCAGAAACCGGTGCCCTGGAAGACATCAGCCCGACGCTGCTGAAATTGATGGGCTTGGCACAACCTGCCGAAATGACCGGTGAAGCTCTGGTTCAGTTTGAGTAACCCCGGTTTGGGCCATTTCGTCTGGGTGAATTTCAGGCTCGTTGCCTTGCTGGCATGTTGCTGGCCCCTGGCTGTCAGTGCCAATCAGGCTGATCGCAAACAATCCGAACTGGACGCGCTCAAGGCGCGCCTGCAGACGCTGCAGCAGGAATTCCGCACAACCCAGACACACCGCAAGGAAGCAGCCGACGAACTGAGCGAGTCCGAACGCGCCATCAGCACGGGCGTGCGTCAGCTGCGTCAACTGGATAGCGAACGCCAGCGCACGCAGGGGGATTTGCACACGCTGACGCAGCAGGCCGAGGCCACTGAGGCCCGCATACGCCAGCAGCAAGCCCATCTCGCCCAGGCACTGAATGCAGCCTACCAGCGGGGGCAGGGCGATGCCTTGAAACTGATCCTGAGCGGTGCGGACCCCAACCAGTCTGCGCGCGATTTACGCTATCTGGCCCATCTGTCACGTGCGCAACACGCCATGATTGAATCCTTGCGGGCTGATCTGGCCAGGCTGGCTGCGCTGCAGCAGGAAGCCGCCGAGAAAACGACGGCACTGTCGCAACTGCAGGCGGCCCGCGAAGCGGAACACAAGAAGCTTCTGGCAGACAAGGCAGCGCGTGCGCAGGTGCTGCAAAAGCTGTCTGCGCAAATTCAGCAGCAGCGACGCGAGATTTCCAGTCTGCAACGCGACGAGCGCAGCCTGACCCAACTGGTCGAGCGCCTGAATCGTTTGATGGCGCAGCAAGCCGCGCGTGAGGCAGCACGCGCACGGGCACGCGCCGCCCAGGAAGCGAAGCAGCGCAAACAGGCCGAGACAGGGGGCAACGGCCAACCGGGCAAGGCGCTGGCGATCAATACCGAAACGCCGGTTGCCTTTCAATCGGACCAGCCCTTTTCCAGATTGAAGGGATCGCTGCGCCTGCCTGTTGCCGGGGAACTCATGAACCGGTTTGGCGCTCCGAGAGAGGGTGGCGGCCTGAGCTGGAAAGGCTTGTTCATTCGGGCGGCTCAAGGTTCGGTGGTGAAGGCGATTGCCGCGGGCCAGGTGGTGTTTTCCGAGTGGCTGCGTGGCTTTGGCAACCTCATCATCGTGGACCATGGCGATGGCTATATGAGCCTGTACAGCAATAATGAAAGTCTGTATAAGCAAGTAGGCACGCGGGTTCAGCCCGGAGATGCCATTGCAACGGTCGGCAACAGCGGCGGCCAGCCCGACACGGGCCTGTACTTTGAAATGCGGCATCAAAGCCGTCCTGTTAATCCCCTCCTGTGGGTGAAGTGAAATGACACAAAAGACGAAATTCATCCTCGTCGGTCTGGCCGGCGTGCTGGCAGGCGCGGCCTTGACAGTCAACCTGTCGGCGATTGCCGACAAGGATGCGGCAACGGCATTGCCGATCGAAGAGCTGCGGGCCTTTACAGATGTGTTTGCCCGGATCAAGAACGATTATGTCGAGCCGGTGGAAGACAAGAAGCTGATCACCGAGGCAATCAACGGCATGTTGACGGGGCTGGATCCCCACTCGACCTATCTCGATGCTGAAGGCTTCAAGGATCTGCAGGTAGGGACCCAGGGCGAGTTTGGCGGACTGGGCATAGAAGTCGGCATGGAAGACGGCTTCGTCAAGGTTGTCTCGCCAATTGAAGATACCCCTGCATTCAAGGCGGGCGTCAAGCCGGGCGATTTGATCGTCAAGCTGGATGACACGCCGGTGAAAGGCATGTCACTGAATGACGCGGTGAAGCGCATGCGTGGCAAGCCGGGCTCGAAAATCAAACTGACGATTGCCCGCAAGGGCGCGGACAAGCCGATCATCGTGACGTTGACCCGTGCCGTCATCAAGATCCGCAGCGTGAAATTTCAGTCGCTGGAAAGCGGTTACGGTTATGTGCGCGTGACGCAATTCCAGGAACACACCGGCGAGTTGCTGGCCGAGGCCTTGACCAAGCTGTACAAGGACAACAAGGAGCCGCTGAAAGGTTTGATCCTGGATTTGCGCAACGATCCGGGTGGACTGCTGAATGGCGCGGTGGCGGTGACCGCGGCATTTGTCAAACCCGATAGCCTGGTGGTGTATACCGAAGGGCGCACCGAAGACGCCAAGATGCGTCTGACGGCGAGCCGTGAAAATTACCTGCGCCCGATGCAGCTTGATTACATGAAAAACCTGCCTGAAGGCGTCAAGCAGGTGCCGATGGTGGTGCTGGTCAACAGCGGTTCGGCTTCGGCGTCCGAGATTGTCGCGGGTGCATTGCAGGATCACAAACGCGCGGTCGTGATGGGCACCCGCACCTTCGGCAAAGGATCGGTTCAGACCATACTGCCGATCGGCAACGGTACGGCGATCAAGCTCACTACCGCACGCTACTTCACGCCGAATGGCCGCTCGATTCAAGCCAAGGGTATTGAGCCGGATATCGTGGTGGAAGATCCGAGCATGCCGTCCGAGAGCGAAGGCCTGGGTATCCGGGAAGCGGATCTCGACAAGCACTTGAGCAATCCCAATGGTGAGGAAGAACTTCCTGCCAGCAAACCGGGCACCAGCATCAAGGCGCCTGTCGACAAGTCCGGGACGGATGGCAAGGATAAAAAACCCCCGACGCTGGAGCCGGGCGAGGTCGTGTCGAAAAATGATTTCCAGATGAACCAGGCCCTGAACCTGTTGAAAGGCCTGCAGATTTTGCAGGGACGCTGAGCCGGGCGGGCTATGGCAGATTCTGCCGTAGTCCATTCTGCGCGCTATACTTTATCTATCTAGCCTGCCGGGGGTGCCATGCTTCCGTGTGACCTCGAAAAAAGCCGGGAAATCGTATTCCATCCCTTGCCAGCTGGCCAGGCGGAACGTGCTTTGGCCTTGCTGCAAGGTCTGGACGGCTTGTACATCGATATTGGCGCAGATGGCAATTGCCTGCTGGTGCGTTATCACGTCTGTGAATACACGCTGGAAGGTCTGGAAACTGCATTGGCGAGCCAGGGTTTTCATCTTGACAACAGCCTGCTGGTCAAACTCAAACGTGCGCTGGCCTATTTTTGCGAAAGCGTGCAGCGCAAGAATGTCGAGGCCAATGAGCCCGATATCAAATCCCAGCGGGCATTCATGAAAGTCTACGACAGCCATTTGCATGGTGACCGTGACGAAACCCCGGAGGAATGGCGGGACTACAAATAGTCGCGTTGCCACACATGGATTTGACTGATGATCAACTGCTTCGGTATAGCCGGCACATCCTGTTGCCCGATGTCGGCGTAGCGGGGCAGGCACGCATTGCCAATGCAACCGTTCTGGTCGTTGGCGCGGGGGGGCTGGGCTGCCCTGTTGCGTTGTATCTGGGCGCTGCGGGCGTCGGACGTTTGCTGTTGGCGGATGGCGATACCGTCGATCTGACCAATCTTCAGCGTCAGATCGGCCATGCCACGTCGGCCATCGGGGAGAACAAGGCTGATTCACTCGTACGCGCCGTGTTGGCCATCAACCCTGAAATACAGGTGCGGCCTGTGCGTGAAGCCCTGGCCAATCATGCCCTGCATCATGCGGTGGCAGCGGTGGATCTGGTGGTGGATGCCTCGGACAACTTTTCTACCAGGCATGCCGTCAATCGGGCCTGTGTCCTGCTCGGCAAGCCGCTGATTTCAGGGGCGGCGATCGGGTTTTCCGGGCAGCTGAGCGTTTTTGATTCACGCCGTGCCGAAAGCCCCTGCTACCACTGCTTATTCCCCGAATTTGTGAGCGAACCTGAAATGCGCTGTGCCGAGGCGGGCGTGTTCTCACCGCTGGTGGGCGTGATCGGCTCGATGCAGGCCATGGAAGCATTGAAATGCCTGGCGCAGGTAGGAAGCCCTTTGATCGGCAGATTACTGCTGTGGGATGGCTTGCTGGCTGAAGCGCGGATCATGAAAGTGCCGCGTGACCCGTCCTGCCCGGTATGCGGGCAGGCAGTCTCTCAGGCGGGTTGAACGTCGAGCAGGCGGGATAACAGCAAGTCGATATCGCCACCGGGCGGACGCGCAAACCCGCTTTTGGCGAACTGATGCCAGCGGCCCACTACCATGCATTGCAGCAGATTGGCCAGGGGACCACTCAGTTCGGATTGCTTGTCACCGCAAAACCGCAAACACTGGCGCAACTGGGCCTCGATACGGTCATGTAACTGATTGATGCGTTTTTGCAGGCGTTCGTTCTCGTGCACCAGTGCATCGCCAATCAGCACCCGGGTCATGCCGGGATTTTTCGCCGCAAAGTTCAACAGCATGCTGAGAATCGCCTCGATCTGGGCGGCAGGTGACGGCGTGTCGGTGGTAATGCGTGCAATCAGCCCGAACAGGGTTTGCTCGATGAATTCGATCAAGCCTTCGTACATTTGCGCCTTGCTGGAAAAATGGCGGTAGAGCGCTGCTTCGGAGACCCCGATACGGGCGGCGAGTGCGGCCGTGGTGATTTTTTCGGGCTGCGGTTCCTGCAACATGGCAGCCAGGGTTTGCAGGATTTGCAAACGGCGTTCGCCGGGTTTTTTGGTTTCACCACCCATCAGACACTCCACTCATTTTTATTAGGCGACGATTATCGTCGATGTTTGCGTAAATGGCAGCGATTTTGAAATGGTGGGTCTGCACGGACTTGAACCGTGGACCAAGGGATTATGAGTCCCCTGCTCTAACCAACTGAGCTACAGACCCGAAAGTGTAAAGTCCCGCGGGTTGCGCGGGGCAGGCAATTACTCTTCGCCGCTGCCAACGAAGCTTTTCAGCCTTTCGGAACGGGTCGGATGACGCAGCTTGCGCAGGGCCTTGGCTTCGATCTGGCGAATCCGCTCACGCGTCACGTCGAACTGCTTGCCGACTTCTTCCAGCGTGTGGTCGGTATTCATTTCAATACCAAAGCGCATGCGCAGCACCTTGGCCTCGCGCGAGGTCAGGCTGTCCAGCACTTCGCGGGTGGCGTCGCGCAGGTTGCCGTAGATCGCTGAGTCATCCGGCGACAGTGTGCTGGAATCTTCGATGAAGTCACCGAGATGGGAATCTTCGTCGTCGCCGATCGGCGTTTCCATGGAAATCGGCTCTTTGGCGATTTTCATGATCTTGCGGATCTTGTCTTCCGGCATTTCCATCTTGATCGCCAGTGTCGCCGGATCGGGCTCGATGCCGGTTTCCTGCAGGATCTGGCGGCTGATACGGTTCATCTTGTTGATGGTTTCGATCATGTGCACCGGAATACGGATGGTGCGTGCCTGGTCGGCAATCGAACGCGTAATGGCCTGCCGGATCCACCAAGTGGCGTAGGTCGAAAACTTGTAGCCGCGACGGTATTCGAATTTGTCGACGGCCTTCATCAGGCCGATGTTGCCTTCCTGGATCAGATCGAGGAACTGCAGGCCACGGTTGGTGTATTTCTTGGCGATCGAGATCACCAGGCGCAGGTTGGCCTCGATCATCTCGCGTTTGGCGCGTCGTGCCTTGGCTTCGCCGGTGGACATGTGCTTGTTGACGTCCTTCAGATTCTTGATCGGCAGGCCGACGCGATCCTGCATGGCAATGAGCGCTTCCTGGTGTGCCTTGACTTCATATTGCACTTTGGAAAGCGTCGAGCAATAGGCCTTCTTGGCTGCAATTTCCTTGTCCAGCCAGGCCAGATTGGTTTCGTTGCCCGGGAACGCCTTGATGAAGTGGGGGCGCGGCATGCCTGAATGGACCACGCAGAACGCCATGATCTTGCGTTCGTGCGTACGCACTTCCTCCACCGCATTGCGGATCTGTTCGCACAGGCTGTCCACTTGGCGTACCGAGAAACGAATCGCCATCAGCAATTCGGTGACTTCGGCCTGGGCTTTCATGTGTTGCGGGCTGCCCAGGCCGTATTTAACGTGAGCGTTCTGGGCTTTTTTGTAAGCCTTGCGGATGAAATCGAACTGGGCGAGCGCTTCGATTTTCAGTTGGGCCAGATTCGCGGCAGCCAGTTTGGCGCTGGCTTCTTCATCGTCTTCTTCGTTGTCGTCGTCTTCGGAACTGTCGCTGGTGTCTTCGGTTTCGACTTCCTCTTCTTCCTCTTCGGCTTCTTCGGCTTCCACTTCAACAAAGCCATCGACCAGTTCTTCAACACGCATGGTGTCGTTTTCGATCTGCGTGGCCATGTCCAGAATTTGCTGGATGGTGAGTGGACACGACGAGATCGCCTGCACCATGTGGCGCAGGCCTTCCTCAATGCGCTTGGCGATTTCGATTTCGCCTTCACGGGTCAGCAGGTCGACCGAGCCCATTTCGCGCATGTACATGCGCACCGGGTCGGTGGTGCGGCCGAATTCGGAATCGACGGTCGTCAGGGC
>JANJUT010000199.1 GCA_024710445.1 Thiobacillus sp. | reverse complement strand
GTGCCACGCGAGAACGAGGATGTGAATGAATGCTGGCTGGCTGATCGCGACCGTTATTCCTACGAAGGCCTGAATACGGCCGAGCGCCTGACCGAGCCGATGATCAAGCAGGACGGGCAATGGGTTGAAACCAGCTGGCAGACTGCGCTTGAATTTGTCGCCGACAAGCTGAAAGCGCTCCCGGCCGACCAGATCGGTGCCCTGACCACTCCGCATCGCCCGGCTGAAGAGCTTTTCCTGCTGCAGAAGCTGATGCGTGGCCTGGGCAGCGGCAACGTCGACCATCGTTTGCGGCAGTCCGATTTTTCGCTCGACGCCAATACGCATGGCGGGTTCTGGCTGGGCATGCCGGTGACCTACATGTCGCGGCTGAACCGTATGCTGGTGGTGGGTTCCAACCTGCGCAAGGACCATCCGTTGATGGCGCATCGCATCCGTGAATCGGTGCGCTGGAATGGTCAACTCAACCTGATCAATGCAGCCGAGGATGAATTCCTTGGCAAGGTGCACGCCAAGCGCATCGTCGCGCCGTCGCAGCTTGCTACGGCACTGGCGGGGGTGTGCCGTGCCCTGGCCGAAATGAAGAATCTGCCCGTTCCGGACCGGGTTGCGCCATATTTTGCGGATGGCGGCGTGGTCGACGACATCGCCCGCAAGATGGCTGAGAGCCTGGCCGGCGGCGAAACGCGTGCGGTCTTCCTCGGCAATATGGCCCAGCACCATCCGAGCTATTCGCAAATCCATGTGCTGGCGCAGGAAGTGGCCCGGCTTGCAGGGGCAAGTTTTGGTGTGCTGGGCGAGGCGGCCAACAGTGTCGGCGCCGTAGCCGTCGGTGCGGTGCCGGGCGCTGGCCCCCTGGGGCAACCCGCCATCAAGGGCCTGAATGCCCGGCAGATGCTGGCTCAGCCCTTACGCGCCTATCTGATGCTGGGCGTTGAGGCTGAACTTGATACGCACGATCCGGTGACGGCCATGGCCAGCATCGACGCAGCTGAACTGGTCGTGCTGATGTCGCCTTACAAGGGCAAGTCGCTCGACTACGCCGATGTGCTGCTGCCGATTGCGCCGTGGACGGAAACCTCGGGGACGTTCATCAATACCGAAGGCCGGGTGCAGAGCTTCAATGCCGTGGTGAAACCGCTCGGCGAGGCGCGACCGGCGTGGAAGGTGTTGCGTGTGCTGGGCAACCTGCTGGGGCTGGCCGGCTTCGATCACAACGATTCCAGGGAAGTATTGCGCGATGCGCTGGGCGAAACGCCGGTCGGCTCGGTGCAGGCCTTCCTCACCAACGAGGTCAGCAACGTGGCAGTGGTGCCGCCACAGGCTGTCAATGGTCTGGAGCGCGTGGCCGAGGTGCCGATTTATCAAACCGATGCCGTGGTGCGCCGTGCGCCTTCGTTGCAGCTGACGCTGGACGCGGCACTGCCCGTGGCGCGGATGCATGGCGATCTGATTGCCAGGCTCGGACTGAAGGAAAACGGCCGCGTATCGGTGCGCCAGACCACCCGGGCATTGACCCTGAAAGTCGAGCGCGATGATCTGCTGCCCGACAACTGTGTGCGAATTCCCTGCGGTCACCCGCTGACGGCGAGTCTGGGTCCGATGTTCGGCGCAATCACGGCGGAGCCCGTCTGATGGAGGCCGGACTCATGCAAAACCTGGATTGGGCCGTCATTCAAACGGTCGTCTGGACACTGATCAAGATCATGACGATCGTGGTGCCATTGATGCTGGGCGTGGCGTATCTGACCTATGCCGAGCGCAAGATCATCGGCTGGATGCAGGTGCGTATCGGCCCGAACCGCGTCGGTTTCCAGGGGCTGCTGCAGCCGATTGCCGATGGCCTCAAGTTGCTGATGAAGGAAATCATCATTCCTTCCGGTGCCAACAAGGGGCTGTTCATCCTCGGGCCGATCCTGGTGATCGCGCCCGCGCTGGCCGCATGGGCGGTGATCCCGTTTACCGATACGCTGGTGCTTTCCAATATCAATGCGGGGCTGCTGTACGTGATGGCGATCACCTCGATGGGCGTCTACGGTGTCATCATCGCGGGCTGGGCGTCCAACTCCAAATACGCCTTCCTTGGCGCCATGCGCTCGGCGGCGCAGATCGTGTCCTATGAAATTGCCATGGGTTTTGCACTGGTCGGCGTGCTGATGGCGTCGCAGTCATTGAACATTATCGATATCGTGCAGGGGCAGTCGGGTGGCCTGCATCAGTGGTATATCTGGCCGCTGTTCCCGCTGTTCGTGGTGTACCTGGTTGCCGGCGTGGCCGAAACCAATCGCTTGCCGTTTGACGTCGCCGAGGGTGAATCCGAAATCGTTGCCGGCTTTCATGTCGAATATTCCGGCATGGCGTTCGCCGTGTTCTTCCTCGCCGAATACGCCAACATGATTCTGGTTGCCGCACTGACCACGCTGATGTTCCTCGGCGGCTGGCTGTCGCCGGTGACTTTCCTGCCTGACGGCATCGTCTGGTGGCTCTTGAAGACCGGCTTCGTGCTGTTCCTGTTCCTGTGGTTCCGCGCCACCTTCCCGCGCTACCGCTACGACCAGATCATGCGCCTGGGCTGGAAGGTGTTCATCCCCATCACCATCGTCTGGATCGTTGTCGTCGGCGGCATGATGCAGACGCCGTATGGTTATCTCTTCCATTGAGCGCGCCATGAAACGGATCACGAATTTCTTTGGCAGCCTGCTATTGATCGAACTGCTGCGCGGCATGATGCTCACCGGGCGTCACCTGTTCGCGCGCAAGATCACGGTGCAGTATCCGGAAGAAAAAACCCCGCAATCACCGCGTTTCCGGGGTTTGCATGCCTTGCGCCGCTACCCCAACGGCGAGGAGCGATGCATCGCCTGCAAACTGTGCGAGGCGGTATGCCCGGCGCTGGCCATCACCATCGAATCGGAAAAGCGCGACGACGGCACCCGCCGCACCACGCGCTACGACATCGACCTGACCAAGTGCATCTTCTGCGGCTTCTGCGAGGAATCCTGCCCGGTCGATTCCATAGTCGAAACCCGCATTCTCGAATATCACGGCGAAAAGCGCGGCGACCTGGTTTACACCAAGCCCATGCTGCTCGCCATTGGCGACCAGCATGAAGAACAGATTGCGAAAGACCGCGCGGCGGATGCCAGGTACCGCTAACGTCGAGTATTGATGACACCCAACATGACTTATACGACAGCGATCTTTTATTTTCTTGCCGCCATCCTGGTGCTTGCCGGGCTGCGCGTAATCACTGCGCGCAACCCGGTGCATGCCGCCCTGTTTCTGGTGCTGGCGTTCTTCACCGCGGCCGGTTTGTGGATGCTGCTGGAGGCCGAGTTTCTCGCCATCACCCTGGTCCTGGTATACGTCGGCGCGGTGATGGTGCTGTTCCTGTTCGTGGTGATGATGCTCGACATCAACCTGGAGCACTTGCGCGAAGGCTTCTGGAAAACGTTGCCAATTGCAGGTCCGATAGCGGCTCTGATCGTGTTTGAAATGGTGCTGATTCTGGGCAGCCGCCATTTCGGCCTTGAGGTGATGGGCACGCCGGCGCCACATCCCGCCGACTACAGCAACACCAAGGAACTCGGGCGGCTGATCTATACCGACTATGTCTATGCGTTTGAGCTGGCTGCAGTGATCCTGCTGGTGGCGATCGTCGCTGCGATTGCGCTGACGCTGCGGCGCCGCAAGGACAGCAAGTACATCGACCCGGCCGAGCAGGTCAAGGTCAAGCGCAATGATCGTCTGCGCATCGTGAAAATGCAGGCGGAGAAGAAGCCGGGCGCAGAGGAGGGGAAGGCATGAGCATGAACCGCATCCTTCACCCTTCACCCTTCAGCCTTCACCGCTCCAGAGGAGCGCTCGCATGATTTCCTTATCGCACTACCTGGTGCTGGGCGGCATCCTGTTTGCCATCAGCGTGCTGGGCATCTTTCTCAACCGCAAGAACGTGATCATCCTGCTGATGGCCATCGAACTGATGCTGCTGGCGGTGAACATGAACTTCATCGCGTTCTCGCATTACCTTGGCGATATTCACGGGCAGATCTTCGTCTTCTTCATCCTGACTGTTGCGGCGGCAGAATCCGCCATCGGTCTGGCGATCCTGGTGGTGTTGTTCCGCAACCTGCACACCATCAACGTCGATGACCTCGACCAACTGAAAGGCTGATGCGGATGGACATGCAGACGCTTTATCTCATCGTGCCGCTGGCGCCCCTGTTCGGCGCAATCGTGGCCGGGCTGTTTGGCCGCGTCATCGGCCGCAGCCTGTCGCACATCGTGACCATCGCCGGCGTGGCAGTGTCGTTCATCGCCTCGGTGCTGATATTCCAGGACGTGCTCGCCGGCCACACCTACAACGGCACGGTCTACACCTGGATGGTGCTGGGCGACCTGCGCCTGGAGGTGGGTTTCCTGATCGACTCGCTGACGACCATGATGATGCTGGTCGTCACCTTCGTCTCGCTGATGGTGCATATCTACACCATTGGCTACATGCAGGACGACCCCGGCTACCAGCGTTTCTTCAGCTATATCTCGCTGTTCACCTTCTCGATGCTGATGCTGGTGATGAGCAACAATTTCCTGCAACTGTTTTTCGGCTGGGAAGCGGTGGGTCTGGTGTCGTATCTGCTGATCGGTTTCTGGTACACCCGGGAAACGGCGATCTACGCCAACCTCAAGGCCTTCCTGGTCAACCGGGTCGGCGATTTCGGCTTCATCCTCGGTATCGGCCTGGTGCTGGCGCATTTCGGCACACTCGATTACGCCACGGTATTTGCCAAGGCGCCGCAACTGGCCCGCGAAACCATCACCCTGTGGCCCGACACACCGTGGAAATTGATGACGGTGATCGGGATACTTTTATTTATCGGCGCAATGGGTAAGTCGGCACAGTTTCCACTGCATGTCTGGCTGCCCGATTCGATGGAAGGCCCGACACCGATTTCCGCGCTGATCCACGCAGCGACGATGGTCACCGCCGGCATTTTCATGGTCGCGCGCATGTCGCCGCTGTACGAACTGTCCGACATCGCACTCAGCTTCATCATGGTCATTGGCGCGATCACCGCGCTGTTCATGGGTTTTCTTGGCATCGTGCAGAACGATATCAAGCGCGTGGTGGCGTATTCGACGCTGTCGCAGCTGGGCTACATGACCGTCGCGCTCGGCGCGTCGGCCTATTCGGTGGCGGTGTTCCACCTGATGACGCATGCCTTTTTCAAGGCGCTGCTGTTCCTGGCGGCGGGTTCGGTCATCATCGCCGTGCACCACAATCAGGACATCCGCTACATGGGCGGCCTGAAGAAATACATGCCGATCACCTGGATCACTTCGCTGATCGGCTCGCTGGCACTGATCGGTACGCCATTCCTGTCGGGTTTCTATTCAAAGGAAACCATCATCGAGGCAGTCAAGCTGTCGCATCTGCCGGTGGCCGATCTGGCTTACTGGGCCGTGCTGATCGGGGTGTTTGTCACCGCCTTCTACTCGTTCCGCATGTACTTCCTGGTGTTCCATGGCAAGGAACGCTTCCACCATGCGCCTCACCATGGGCACGACGACCATGGCCATCATGGCGGCACGCCGCACGAAACCCCGTGGGTGGTGACCGGGCCATTGCTAGCGCTGGCCTTGCCTTCTCTGGCGATCGGCTACATGACCATCGAGCCGATGCTATTCGGTGACTTCTTTGGCAATGCCATTTATGTCGCCGACCGTCATCCGGTGATGCATGAACTCAATCAGGAGTTTCACGGTGCGGTGGCGATGGCCCTGCATGCGGTCACCACGCTGCCATTCTGGCTGGCGGCTGCAGGCGTGGGCCTGTCGGCATTCTTCTATCTCAAGCGTCCGGACATTCCTGCCGCGATTCAAAAGCGCTTCAGCTTCATCCACAGCATGCTGGTCAACAAATACTGGTTTGACGAGTTTTACAGCGCCGTCTTCGCCAAGGGCGCGCGCCTGCTGGGCGGCAGCCTGTGGCGGCGCGGTGACCAGACGGTGATCGACGGCCTGATCGTCAATGGTTCGGCGCATCTGGTCGAACGCCTGTCCCGCCTGGTCAAGGCCTTCCAGTCCGGTTACATCTACCATTACGCGTTTGCCATGCTGATCGGGGTGTTTGCCCTGGTAACGTGGTTCGCGCGACTTACATAAAACCATACCCATGTTCGGACAGTCGATTCTCTCTCTCGTCATCTGGGTCCCGATTCTGGCCGGAGTGGCGGTACTCGCCACAGGCTCGGATCGCAACGCAGCGCTTGCCCGCTGGGTGGCATTGGCTGGGGCGCTGCTTGGACTGATCGTGGCACTCCCGCTGGTGAGCGATTTCAATACCGCCACCTCAAGCATGCAGTTTGTGGAGAAGGCGGCGTGGATTCCAGCTTTCAACGTTCATTATCATCTAGGCGTCGACGGCATTTCGATGCCGCTGATCCTGCTGAACAGCTTCATCACCGTGCTGGTGGTGATCGCCGGCTGGCAGGTCATCCAGGACAAGGTCGCACAATACATGGCTGCCTTCCTGATCATGTCCGGACTCATCAACGGCGTGTTCGCCGCGCTCGACGGCATCCTGTTCTATGTCTTCTTCGAGGGCATGCTGATTCCGCTGTACCTGATCGTCGGCGTGTGGGGCGGGCCGAACCGCGTCTACGCCGCGTTCAAGTTCTTCCTTTACACCCTGCTTGGTTCGCTACTGATGCTGGTGTCGATGATCTATCTGTATTTCCAGTCGGGTGGCAGCTTCGACATCCAGACCTGGCATGCCACCGCGCTAGGCATGACGGCGCAGACGCTGATGTTCTTCGCCTTCCTGCTGGCATTCGGGGTCAAGGTGCCGATGTGGCCGGTGCATACCTGGTTGCCGGATGCACACGTCGAGGCCCCCACCGGCGGTTCGGTGGTGCTGGCGGCGATTACGCTCAAGGTCGGCGCCTACGGCTTCCTGCGCTTCATCCTGCCGATCCTGCCGGATGCCAGCCACGAGTTCGCCTGGTTTGTCATCATGCTGTCGCTGATCGCCGTGGCCTATATCGGCCTGGTCGCGTTGGTGCAGGCCGACATGAAGAAGCTCATCGCCTATTCGTCGATCGCCCACATGGGCTTCGTCACCCTCGGCTTCTTCATGTTCAACCCGATGGGCGTCGAGGGCGGCCTGGTGCAGATGATCTCGCACGGCTTTGTCTCGGCCGCGCTGTTCCTCTGCATTGGCGTCATGTACGACCGCCTGCATTCGCGCCAGATCAAGGATTACGGCGGTCTGGTCAACAAGATGCCGGTATTCGCCGCTTTCTTCATGCTGTTTGCCATGGCCAATGCCGGCCTGCCGGCCACCAGCGGCTTCGTGGGCGAGTTCATGGTCATCATGGCCGCGGTCAAGGTCAATTTCTGGTTTGCCTTCGTCGCCGCCACTACCCTGATCTTCGGCGCGGCTTACACCTTGTGGATGTACAAGCGCGTGGTGTTCGGATCGGTCACCAACCCGCACGTCGAGGACATGCGCGACGTCAACGCGCGCGAGATCCTGTTGCTCGGCGTGCTGGCCGTCTGCGTACTGGCCATGGGCCTCTATCCCAGGCCGTTCACCGACGTGATGCACGTATCCGTGGTCGACCTGTTGGCGCACGTCGCCCAAAGCAAATTACCGTGAGCGCACGACTATGAGCACCGCCTCAATTCAATTCGCCCAATTCGCCCCCGCCTTGCCAGAGATTTTCGTGCTGGTCATGGTGTCCCTGATTCTGGTCATCGATGCGGCCGTCGACGACAGCAAGCGTTACCTGGCGTATGTGCTGTCGCTGGTCACCCTGGCAGGCGCGGCATACCTGACCGCCCATGATTTATCCGCCATGCCGGTGCTGGCGCTTGGCGGTCTCTTCATCGACGATCCGCTGTCAGATGTGCTGAAACTGTTCCTGTACCTGACCGTGGCCGTGGTGCTGGTGTATTCGCGGGATTACCTGACCGAACGCGGGCTCTATAAAGGCGAGTTCTTTGTGCTGGCGCTGTTTGCGCTGCTGGGCATGATGGTGATGGTCTCGGCCAGCCACTTCCTGACCTTGTATCTGGGTCTCGAACTGCTGTCCTTGTCCCTGTATGCCAGGGTCGCGCTGCAGCGCGACTCCAGCGTGGCGACCGAGGCGGCGATGAAATACTTTGTACTCGGCGCGCTGGCCTCGGGCATGCTGCTCTATGGCATGTCGATGGTATACGGCGTCACCGGCTCGCTGGCGCTGGGCGACATGGCCATTGCCCTGCAGGATGGCACCGACCTGCGCATTCCGCTGGTGTTCGGCGTGGTCTTCATCGTCGCTGGCCTGGCATTCAAACTCGGCGCGGTGCCGTTCCACATGTGGGTGCCCGACGTCTATCACGGCGCGCCCACCGCAATGACGCTGTTCATCGGTTCCGCACCCAAAATCGCCGCATTTGCCTTTGTCGTGCGCATCCTCGGCCAGGGTCTGGAATCGCAGGTCACCGAATGGCGCGACATGCTGGTGATCCTCGCCGTGCTGTCGATGGCCGTCGGCAACATCGCCGCCATCGCGCAATCGAACCTCAAGCGCATGCTCGCGTATTCCACCATCTCGCACATGGGCTTCATGCTGCTCGGCATACTGGCGGGCTCGCAAAATGGCTACGGTAGCGCGATGTTCTACGTGCTGGTGTACGCGCTGATGAGCCTGGGCAGCTTCGGCATGATTCTGCTGCTGTCACGTGCCGGGTTTGAATCCGACCAACTGGAAGATTTCAGGGGTCTGAACCGGCGCAGCCCATGGCTGGCTTTCCTGATGCTGCTGCTGATGTTTTCGATGGCGGGTGTTCCGCCCACCGTAGGTTTCTACGCCAAGCTGGCGGTGCTGCAGTCCGTGGTCGAAATCGGTTATGTCTGGCTGGCCGTCGCGGCCGTGCTGTTCTCGCTGGTGGGAGCGTTCTACTATCTGCGCATCGTCAAGCTGATGTATTTCGATACGCCCCACGACACCACGCCGATTACCATCAGCCCTGACATCCGGGTCATCATGTCGGCCAACGGACTGGCCGTCCTGGCGGTGGGCATCCTGCCGCAGCCCTTGATGGCTGTCTGCATGCATGCCATTGGCGCATCGTTCTGAACCTGGCTTGTTTGCGGTCAACCGCTCGTTTGCCCTGACCTGTCGAAAGGCTGCAGTATGTTTGCCTAGGCCTTTGGCACATAGAAACTGAACCAAACCCGGCCGGAACAGGTCTGCACCGGCGTTACTTGGCTTTTTGGAACCACCGTGAATTTCTCCACCACCCTGTTGTTGATCCTGGCGCTCATCGCCGCCAATCTGCCGTTCCTCGCCGAGCGTATTTTCTTCGTCGTCAAACCCAAAGTGGGCAGCAAAAATGTTGCCTGGCGCCTGCTGGAACTGGTTGTCCTGTTCTTCGTGGTCGGCGGCATCGCCTGGCTGCTGGAAAGCAAGCTCGGCGACGTGCACAGGCAGAACTGGGAGTTCTACGCGGTGAATGCCTCGTTGTTCGTGGTGTTTGCCTATCCGGGGTTCGTATACCGCTATCTGTGGCGGAGGCGGGGCGCCTGAGGCGTGCCGGAATCAAGCATGGACACCCAGGAATTCAAGCTGCGTGGCGAATACGTTGCACTGTGCGACCTGCTCAAGCTCACTGGCATCGCTGACAGTGGCGGGCAGGGCAAACTGATGATCGCAAATGGCGAAGTCACCGTGGATGACCAGCCCGAAAGCCGCAAGACGGCCAAAATCCGTGGTGGGCAGACGGTGATGTGCCTGGGGCAGACGGTCCGGGTATTGGCGGC
>JANJUT010000210.1 GCA_024710445.1 Thiobacillus sp. | reverse complement strand
GAAAAGGTCGCAGCGTTTTGCGCGCCGTCGATGTCGCTGTTCATCCGCGTGCTGTCCCCGGCGATTCGCTTCCTGTCCTTTGTGTCGGACCGGATACTGGCCCTGTTGCCGATCCGGGCCGCGCCCACGGTGACCAGCATGGAAGACATCCTGGCGTATGTGGACGAAGGGGAGCGCGCAGGTTCCATTGCGCCGGAGGAAAGCCAGTTGTTCGGCAACGTGATGCGCCTGGAGGACTGGCGCCTGGCCACCGTCATGACCCCCGCATCGGATGTGGCCTGGCTCGATCTGCTGTCGCCGCGCGAACACAACCTGCGCGTATTGCAGGAAGCGCCGCACTCCCAGCTGCCGATCTGCAAGGGTGACCTGCAGCGGGTCATTGGCATCGCCGAAAGCCATGACATCCTCAAGGCCGCCATGGAAGGTGAGATCGATTTCGCCGAAATTCCGCTGGCGCCGCCGCTGTTCGTTCCGTCCAGTCTCAACCTGATCGATTTGCTGCGCACCTTCCGCCAGCAGCGTGCCAACTTCGCCCTGGTGGTGAGTGAGTTCGGTTCCACCGAAGGCATCGTCACCCTGGATGATCTGATGTATTCGCTGGTGGGTGAAATGGCGCCGGGGATCGACGATTCCGAGGACTCGCTGGCGGTGCGCCGGCCCGATGGCTCATGGTTGCTGGATGGCCTGCTGCCGATCGACGAGATGAAGGACCGGCTGGAAATTCGCCGGGTGCCGCAGGAGTCGCTCGGTAACTATCACACCGTCGGCGGCTTCGTGCTCGCCTCGCTGGGCCACATCCCGCGCAAGGCGGAATGTTTTACCTGGGCGGAATGGGAATTCGAGGTCGTGGATGTGGACCGCAACCGGGTGGATCAGGTGCTGGCCACCCGGGTGTCGGGCACGCGGGCAAGTGAAAACAAGCCGCTGGCCGGAGGTGATTGATCCCGAAGGTCGGGATCAATTGAAAAAGCCCGCATCACGCGGGCTTATTTTGTCGGCTTGTCCGGGACCCGGATCAGGATAAGCAGCGCTTGAGCGCCTTGAGGCAGTAATCGACGTTTTCCTGCCTGGCCGAGTAGCCCATCAGGCCGATGCGCCAGATCTTGCCAGCCATGTCGCCGAGGCCGGCGCCAATTTCGAGGCTGAATTCGTTGAGCAGGCGGGCACGGATCGCGGCTTCGTCGACACCTTCCGGCACATAGATCGAGTTGAGTTGCGGCAGACGGGCGGATTCTTCAACGACATATTTCAAGCCCATGCCTTCGAGCCCGGCCTTGAGCTTTTCGTGCATGGCGCGGTGGCGCGCCCAGGCATTTTCCAGGCCTTCTTCTTCCAGGATCACCAGCGCTTCGTGCAAGCCGTACATCGGGTTGACCGGTGCGGTGTGATGGTAGGTGCGCTTGCCTGCCGACTGCCAGTAGCCGAGCACCAGGTTCAGATCGAGGAACCAGCTTTGCACCGTGGTTGTGCGCGCTTTGATGCGGGCGATGGCGCGCTCGGAGAACGACACAGGCGACAAGCCCGGTGTGCACGACAGGCACTTCTGGCTGCCCGAATACACGGCATCGATACCCCACTTATCCATGTATACCGGCGTGCCGCCGAGGCTGGTGACGCAATCCATGATGGTCAATGCGCCGAATTCCTGCGCGATATTGCCCAGTGCTTCGCCATCCGACTGTGCGCCGGTCGAGGTTTCGGCATGAACGAACGCAAGTACTTTGGCATCAGGGTTGGCCTTGAATGCATCGCGTACCTTTTGCGGATCAACCGGTGCGCCCCAGGCATCATCGACCACCACCGGTACGCCGCCAGTACGCTTGACGTTTTCCAGCATGCGGCCGCCGAACACGCCGTTGCGGCACACGATGACCTTGTCGCCCGGTTCCACCAGATTGACGAAGCACATTTCCATGCCGGCCGAACCCGGTGCCGAGACCGGGAAAGTCAGCGCATTCTCGGTCTGGAAGGCCATCCGCAGCATCGCCTTGATCTGTTCCATCAGGTCGACGAAAGCAGGATCGAGATGGCCGATGGTCGGACGCGCCATCGCATCGAGGATGCGCTGTGGCACGTCGGAGGGCCCGGGGCCCATGAGGATGCGCTTGGGGGGGATGAAAGACGCCGTCATAACCTTGGTTCCTGTGTGGAAAAATCAATAAAAACAAAGGCTTGATTTTACGCACAAAAGCCGTGGCCTGAAACGTTAATGCTGCATTCCGTCATGCAACGGGCATTCAATAAAGTGATTGGCGACGGATGCACAGATGTCTAGGGTGGAATTTGATCAATGCGGAGAAGGGTGGGCATGATGAACACAGGTTATTGGTCTGTCCCGATTCTTGCAGGACTATGTCTCTCGGGTGGGGCAGTTGGCTTGTTGCCCGTTGCGTCTGCTTCCGCCGCGATGGAGCTTTCTGAAGCGGATCGTGTCGCGGTTTTCAAGGCAGCGGGTGCGACCCAGCGCAAGGGCAAGTGGATTATTTGTGCGCCTCCCGCTGATGCGGGTGCGTCTGAATCGGGAGAAGCGGTGATCGATATGGTGCGTGACCTGAATGGCGATGGCCGTCCCGAGGCCGTGGTGACCGAAGGCGGCACGTATTGTTATGGCTTCACTGGAATAGCGTTTCAGTTGCTTGGCAAGCAGACCAATGGCAGTTGGCGGGTGATGAGCAGCAACAATGGCATCCCCGAATTCCTCAAAACCAAGGGCAAGGATGGCTGGCCGGATATCTCGGTCGGTGGGCCGGGGTTCTGTTTTCCCGTGCAGCGCTGGAATGGCAAGGCCTACACCCTGAACCGCCACGAATACGAAGGCAAACGCTGCAAACCGCAGCGCTGACCCTTGAAGCAATCGGGCGGGCTTGCCCTTTTTATGCGGGCGGCTCGCCCATCAGCGGGCGCATCGCGGTGAGCATGCTGCTGAAGATGAGTGGATGCGTCTTCTCCTGCTCGGCCAGCATCTGCTTCATTGCGTAGCGCTGTTGTGGCTTGGCGAAGCAGCAGGGACAGTTGTCGGAAATCACCGGTAGCCCGGCATCGACGGCAAACGCACGCGTCTGACGTTCGCGCGCGTAGGCAAACGGACGGATGATGCGCAGATCAGCCGCATCGTTCAGATAATGCGGCGACATGGTTCTGAGCTTGCCGCCGAACAGCATCGACATCATCAGCGTTTCGGCGAGGTCGTCGAGATGCTGCGCCAGGGCGACGACGTTGCAGTGTTGCTCGCGAGCGATGCGATACAGGATGCCGCGCCGCATGCGTGAACCGTACGCGCAAAAGGAATCCGTCTCCTTGGTCAGCGTTCTGAGCGCGTCACGCATGATTGGCTGCGATTCCAGAAAATACGGCACGCCGAGCGCGGCCAGATACGGCACCAACTGTTTGGGATTGTAGTCATCGGTTTGCGGATCGACGGTGCAGGCTAGCAACTCGAATTTCACCGGCGCCTTTTGCTGCAGGTGATGCAGCGTGTGCAGCAGCGCGAGCGAATCCTTACCACCCGACAGGCCGAGCAGAATACGGTCGCCGTCGCGGATCATGCGGTAGTCGCCAATGGCGCGGCCAGCTGCGGTAAGCAGCGAGCGCGAGGGTTTGACCCAGTCGGCAGGGCTGTCGTGACTCATGCGGAAAACTGGAGTGCGTGCAGTTGCGCGTAGCGCCCCTGTCTGGCGATCAGGTCGGCATGGCTGCCGACCTCGACGATGCGACCGTCTTCCAGCACGACGATGCGGTGCGCTCGTTCGATGGTGGAAAGACGATGTGCGATGACCAGCGTGGTGCGATTCTGCATCAGCGTATCGAGCGCGGCCTGCACATGGCGCTCGGATTCGTTGTCGAGTGCCGAGGTGGCTTCGTCGAGAATCAGGATCGGCGCGTTTTTCAGGATGGCGCGGGCGATGGCGATGCGCTGGCGCTGGCCACCGGAAAGCCGCATGCCGTTTTCGCCAATCAGCGTGTCGAGCCCCTCGGGCATGGCCTGGATGAACTCCCAGGCGTGCGCCGCGATGCAGGCATCGCGGATTTCGTCAGCGGTCGCGTCGCGCTTGCTGCCGTAGGCAATGTTGTGGCCCAGCGTGTCGTTGAACAGCACTACGTCCTGCGACACCAGCG
>JANJUT010000196.1 GCA_024710445.1 Thiobacillus sp. | reverse complement strand
TGCTGGTTGAACGCAAGTCCATCACCGAATCCGCATTCGGCAAACTGATGAACCTGTTCCGCCAGAAAATGAGCCACGCCTGAAAAAGTCATTGCCTGAATTGCCGTCAAATCGAATCGCCCCCTGCGGGCGATTCGTCATTTGAACTGCGCAACTTGGCGCCTGATATTCCCACTTGCTGGCAAGGGTATCCAATCCCTCGGGGAGTGATACCCTCCAGCCGTGAACACTTTTTCTTCCCGCATCATCAAATGGCAGCATCGCCAGGGCCGCCACAGCCTGCCCTGGCAGCTCGATCGCGACCCTTACCGCATCTGGCTGTCTGAAATCATGCTGCAGCAGACGCAGGTATCGACAGTCATTCCCTATTTCGAACGCTTTATCGCGCGCTTTCCAAATCTGTCCACATTGGCCGCCGCGCAGGAAGACGACGTGCTCACCCTATGGAGCGGTCTGGGTTACTACAGCCGGGCGCGCAATCTGCACGCTGCAGCACGCAACATCATCGACACACATGACGGACGCTTCCCGTCCACCCCCGAAGCCATCTCTCACTTACCGGGCGTGGGTCGATCCACCGCTGCTGCAATCGCCGCCCTGGCATTTGGCCAGAACTGCGCCATTCTCGACGGCAACGTCAAGCGCGTTCTTGCTCGCCATGGCGGCATATCAGGCTGGCCAGGTGACAAGAAGGTTGAATTGGCTTTGTGGCATCTGGCCGATTCGCGCCTTCCCTCAAAAGATATCGAAGCCTACACGCAGGGCATGATGGATCTTGGCGCACTCGTCTGCACCCGCAGCAAACCCGCTTGCCCGGATTGCCCGGTCCGGTCCGACTGTATCGCCCACACCCAGCACCGCACGGCTGAACTGCCGGCACCCAGACCTCGCAAGCCCCTGCCCGAGAAGCAGATACAAATGCTGCTCCTGCTCGACCGCGGCGAACTGATGCTGGAGAAACGGCCCGCGCGTGGCATCTGGGGGGGGCTGTGGAGCCTGCCCGAACTGCTGTTAGACGATGATCCGGAGAGTCATTGCCGTGACCGCTTTGGCCTGGTTGCGCATACGCAGCAAATCCTGCCACGAATCAGCCACAGTTTTACCCACTTCAAGCTGCACATCCAGCCGGTGCAAATCGACCTGAAACCCCGCTCGGTCAGCCCGACCGGCCACATCTGGCTCTCCCCTGCGGACGCACTGAACGCCGCTTTGCCTGCCCCCATACGCAAGCTGATCGCTCAGCTTGCGCCCACCCTGGGCCTGTAGCCTTTGCCGATTGGAATGCTTCATCCAGTGGAAACCACTCTCGGCGCTGGCTGATTGGGAATGCCGTGCTATACATCTAGCTAATGGTTTAAAACACCCTGCCCTAGCAACAGGAGGTGACATGCATACGCTGGATAGTGTGCCGAGCCCAGCCATTTTCGACGCTGACGGGTTCCTGATTGATCCGACCATGTGGAGCGAAAGCCTGGCCGACCGAATCGCCCGAAATGACGGTCTGGGAGAGTTGAGTGAATTGCAGATTGGCTTGTTGCACGCCCTGCGGCGCGAGTATTCCAAATTTGGCACGGTCACGGCATTGAGCCACGTCTGCCACCTGACCGGACAAAGCGCCAACTGCATGCAGCATCTATTCCCCAGCCCCCGTGTAGTCTGGCGGGTGGCAGGCTTGCCGAACCCGGGCGAAGAAGCCAAGGCTTACCTTTAACTTTGCCCCCAAAAACCAGACATATGGCGTTGATCACGCGATATGAAAGGTTGCAGTCATGCTTTATCCCCAAGTAGACCATCACACTGTAACGGCACGTCATCCGTGCCCGGAATCCGGTAAAATTCCGGCTTTACATACGCAAAGAGATTTTTCACCATGTCCATGGCCGACCGCGATGGCGTCATCTGGTACGACGGCAAACTCGTTCCCTGGCGCGACGCCACCACCCACGTTCTCACCCACACCCTGCATTACGGCATGGGCGTCTTCGAGGGCGTACGCGCTTACAAGGCCGAACAGGGCACGGCGATTTTCCGTCTGCAGGAACATACCGACCGGCTGTTCCGCTCCGCCCATATCCTCGGCATGAAAATGCCGTTCGACAAGGCCACGATTTCCGAAGCGCAGCGCACCGTGGTGCGCGAAAACAGCCTCGAATCCGGCTACCTGCGGCCAATGGCATTTTTCGGTTCCGAGGCGATGGGCATTTCAGCCAAGAACCTGTCGGTGCACGTCATCGTCGCCGCCTGGCCGTGGGGCGCCTATCTGGGCCAGGAAGCGCTGGACAACGGCATCCGCGTCAAGACCAGCTCGTTCTCGCGTCACCACGTCAACATCACCATGTGCAAGGCCAAGGCCAACGGCAACTACATGAACTCCATCCTCGCGCACAAGGAAGCCGAGATGGATGGCTACGACGAGGCCTTGCTGCTGGACGTCGACGGCTTCGTCGCCGAAGGCTCGGGCGAAAATGTCTTCATCATCCGCAACGGCAAGCTCTACACACCCGACCTCACTTCGGCGCTGGAAGGCATCACCCGCGACACCATCATCCGGCTGGCTGACGAAATCGGCCTGCAACTGGTTGAAAAACGCATCACCCGCGATGAAGTTTATTCGGCCGACGAAGCGTTCTTCACCGGCACCGCCGCCGAGGTCACACCGATCCGCGAGCTCGACAACCGGGCGATCGGCGAAGGCACGCGTGGCCCGCTTACGGCGAAACTGCAGGCGATGTATTTCGATTGCGTGCACGGCCGCGCTGCCAATCACCTTGACTGGATCACTCCGGTCAAATAAGCGAGGTCAGCATGAGCGAGCGGCAAGACAACACCCAGCGCGTCATCGAAGTCACCGAACATGACCTGCCTCTGCACTGTCCGATGCCCCGGCATGCCGACTGGAATGCCCACCCGCGCGTATATCTGCCAATTACGTCACGCGGTGACGCCTTGTGCCCGTATTGCGGCACGCTGTATCGCCTGAAGGGCCAACCCACTGGGGGTGGGCATTAAACAAGGCCATGTGCCATGTGCTGTGCATTGTGCCTGCCTGATCCGGTTACCTGATTTCGTCTGATCCAAGTGATGCGTTTCTCCTCTCCGGACTCTGCAGAAACGGCCTTTTATGCAGCCTTCGAGGCCCGCAGTCTCGACAGCATGATGATGGTCTGGGCTGACGACGACAGCATCGCCTGCATTCACCCCCTGGCAGCGCCGCTCAATGGCCGTTCGGCAGTAGCCGCCGGTTGGCGCAGCATGTTCGAGGCAGCGGGACAGTTTCAGGTACGCGTCGAAGTTGCACACGACATTCGCGAACCGCAGCAGGTCATCCGCATCGTGCGCGAATACCTGACCATAGGCCAGGAAACCGAACCCCGCCCACCAATACTCGCCACCAACGTGTACCGCAAGGATGCGGAAGGCTGGCACATGGTGCTGCACCACGCCTCGCCGCTACACGTCGGCGGCACCTCCCCCACCCGCACGCCCAACATCGTTTTGCACTAAGCCACCGTGGCCGAGATGCCCGCCCCGGAAAACATGGCATACCGCGCGCCTGTCTGGCTTCCCGGCGGGCACCTGCAAACCATCTACGCCAGCCTGTTCATTCGCGCAGCGCCGGTGAATTACCGGCGCGAGCGGCTGGAATTGTCCGATGGGGACTTTCTCGACTTTGACTGGGTTGACGGGCGCAAGAGTGCGCCTGTGCTGGTACTGTTTCACGGGCTGGAAGGCAATGCCGAAAGCCATTACGCACGCGATCTGATGGCGAGCGTTCGGTCGCGCGGCTGGCATGGTGCAGTGGCACATTTTCGCGGCTGTTCGGGCGAAGACAATCGACTCCCGCGCGCGTATTTTGCGGGTGACAGCGAAGACATTGATCGGATTCTGAACCACCTCAAATCGCATCATCCCGATACCCCGGTGTACGCAGTTGGCATTTCGCTCGGCGGCAATGCATTGCTGAAATGGCTGGGCGAACAGGCTGATACAGCGCACCGACTGGTCAGTCATGCTGCCGCTGTTTCGGCACCGGTCGATCTCACTGCGGCTGGAAACACGCTCGACCGGGGCTTTAATCGCCTCGTCTACACCGCCCGCTTTCTTGCCACGCTGAAACAGAAAGCGCTGAAAAAAGCAGCCCGGTTTCCCGGCATACTGGACGCCCGGGCCATTGCGGCCTCTACCACGTTCCGTGAATTCGACATGCTGGTCACTGCCCGGTTGCACGGCTTTCGCGATGCCGATGACTACTGGCTCAAGGCCTCGTCCAAGCCCCTGCTGAAATCGATTACCGTCCCCACGCTTGTCATCAATGCGAAGAATGATCCTTTTCTTCCTGCATCGGCATTGCCAACATCCGCCGATGTTTCGTCTGCCGTCACACTCGAACAACCGGCGAGCGGCGGCCATGCAGCCTTTCCCTCAGGCCCCTTCCCCGGCAATCTCGACTGGCTGCCACGACGGCTGATGCAGCATTTCGACAACCGGGCGCGGTAGAATCGTCGCATCACCATTCAGGGAGCAAGCTGTGGAATACCCCAAGGAAATCTTCAAGGCCTATGACATTCGCGGTATCGTCGGCAAAACCTTCACAGCGGACATCGTCGAGGCCATCGGCCATGCCATTGGTTCAGAAGCGGTGGCACGCGGGCAAAAAGAAATCTGCATCGGCCGTGACGGCCGTTTGTCCGGACCGGACATGGCCGCCGCCCTGGCGCGCGGCATCCAGAAAGCGGGCATCGGCGTAGTCGATCTCGGCATGGTCGC
>JANJUT010000180.1 GCA_024710445.1 Thiobacillus sp. | reverse complement strand
ATGCTGGTGCGCGACTTCCAGTGCGTGATCGGCCGTGAATGCCTCACCCAGATGCCCGAGCTGGCAGGCCGCCAGCCCGATGCCGTGATTGCCTGCGTCGGCGGCGGTTCCAACGCCATCGGGATTTTTCATCCCTATATTCCACATGAGAAGGTGCGACTGATCGGCGTCGAAGCCGGCGGTTCCGGCATCGCCAGCGGCAAGCATGCGGCGCCTTTGTCGGCAGGCAGCCCGGGCGTCCTGCACGGCTTTCGCAGTTATCTGATGCAGGATGAAAACGGTCAGATCATCGAAACCCATTCGGTGTCTGCCGGACTGGATTACCCCGGCGTCGGGCCGGAGCATTCGTGGCTCAAGGATGCCGGCCGCGCAGAATATGTGGCCATCAATGACGACGAGGCGATGGCCGCCTTCCATGACCTGTGCCGCTTCGAGGGCATCATCCCCGCGCTTGAGTCCAGCCATGCCGTGGCCCAGGCCAAAAAGCTGGCGCCAACGCTGAAAAAGGATCAGATCATTCTGGTCAACCTGTCCGGGCGTGGCGACAAGGACATCAATACCGTGGCGAAAGTGTCGGGGATTACGCTGTGATCCTGCACTCATCCAATTGAACCGTTATCAGAAGAGTCCAATATGAGCCGAATCGGCCAGACCTTTATCGCCCTCAAGGCGCACAACAAGAAAGCCCTGATCACCTTCATCACGGCGGGCGATCCCGGCAAGGGACTGACGGTGCCGCTGATGCATGCACTGGTGGAAGCCGGCGCGGACATCATCGAACTGGGGGTGCCTTTTTCCGATCCGATGGCCGATGGTCCGGTGATTCAGCGCGCGTCGGAGCGGGCACTGGCCAACAAGGTCGGGTTGAAGGATGTGCTGGCGATGACGGCCGATTTTCGCAAGAACAATACGACGACTCCCGTGGTGTTGATGGGCTATGCCAATCCGGTCGAGCGCATGGGCTACCAGGCCTTTGCGCAGGCAGCGAAGGCAGCGGGCGTCGATGGCGTGCTGACGGTGGATATTCCGCCGGAGGAATCACACGGGGTGGCGGACGTATTCAAGGCGGCCGGGCTCGATCCCATTTTCCTGTTGTCGCCGACCACACCCGAATCGCGGGTGGAACAGGTGGCTGCAGTCGCCAGTGGCTTCATGTATTACGTGTCGCTGAAGGGGGTGACCGGTTCGGCGGCGCTCGATACGGACGAAGTGTCGCGCAAGATCGCCACCATCCGCCGTCATTGCGATTTGCCGATGGGCGTGGGGTTTGGTATCCGTGACGCAGCGACGGCAGAAGCCGTGGCACGCATCGCCGACGCGGTGGTAGTGGGCAGCCGGATCGTGAACGAGATTGAGAATGCGCCGGAGAATGAACTCATCGGCCGCGTCAAGGCACTGGTGCAGGATTTGCGCCGCGGCGTCGATGCCGCATCGAAATAAGATCAACCCAAAAATCAAGCAGCGGAGAACACAATGAGCTGGTTCCAGAAAATCCTGCCGCCGAAAATCAAGCGGCGTGCGCTGGCAGACAAAAAATCCATGCCCGAGGGCTTGTGGTCCAAATGCCCGGCATGCAACGAGGTGCTGTACCGGGCCGACCTGGAGAGCAATCTGGAGGTATGCCCGAAATGCGGCCACCACCATCGCATCGGTGCCCGCCAGCGCCTGGCAATGCTGCTGGACAAGGAAGGGCAGCACGAGATTGGCGCTCATGTGACGCCGCTCGATCCACTGAAATTCAAGGACGGCAAGAAATATCCGGACCGCCTGAAAGACGCCCAGTCCGCCACCTCTGAAACCGACGCACTGGTAGTGCTGGGCGGCAGCGTCAAGGCCGTTCCGGTGGTGGCGGCCGCGTTTGAATTCAAGTTCATGGGCGGGTCGATGGGCTCAGTCGTGGGCGAGCGTTTTGTCCAGGGAATCGAGGCGGCGATCGAATCGAATTCGGCGTTTGTCTGTTTCTCGGCCAGCGGCGGCGCGCGCATGCAGGAAGGCCTGTTTTCGCTGATGCAGATGGCCAAGACTTCGGCTGCCCTGACGCAGCTGTCGCGCCATCGCCTGCCATTCATTTCCGTGCTGACCGATCCCACCATGGGCGGGGTGTCGGCCAGCTTTGCCATGCTGGGCGATCTGATCGTGGCCGAGCCCAATGCCCTGATCGGCTTTGCCGGCCCGCGCGTGATCGAGCAGACGGTGCGCGAGACCCTGCCGGAAGGCTTCCAGCGTGCCGAGTTCCTGGTCGAAAAGGGCGCCGTCGACCGCATCATCGATCGCCGCCAGATGCGCGACGAACTTGCCACCACGCTGGCGATGATGATGGGCCGTCCGGCGATTGCTGCCTAGGCTGTGTTGATGCCTTCCGGCCTATCGCTGGCCGACTGGCTGGCGCGGCTGGAACAGCTGCATCCCAGCACGATCGAGCTCGGACTGGAGCGGGTGCGCCGGGTCTGGCATGCGCTCGGGCTTGAGCCGACGTTCCCCATCCTCATCGTGGGCGGCACCAACGGCAAGGGCTCGACCTGTGCCTATCTGGAGGCCATTCTCGGCGCAGCGGGCTTCAGAACGGGGCTTTACACTTCTCCTCATTTATTGCGCTACAACGAGCGGGTACGGATTGCCGGCAGGAATGCAGAGGATGCCGACCTGGTATCCGCGTTCGAAGCGGTCGAGGCCGCACGTGGCGACACCTCGTTGACCTATTTTGAATTCGGCACGCTGGGCGCGATGGTGCAATTCATCCGTGCCGGAATAGACGTGGCGATCCTCGAGGTGGGCCTTGGTGGACGGCTCGACGCCGTGAATGTGTTTGATGCCGATGCGGCCATCGTCAGCAGTGTCGATATCGACCACATCGAGTATCTGGGAGACACCCGCGAGGCCATCGGGTTTGAAAAATCCGGCATTTATCGCGCCGGAAAGCCTGCCATTTGCAGCGACCCTGTGCCGCCAGTCAGTTTGATTGAACATGCTCACAGCATTGGCGCCAGACTGCGCTGCGTCGGGCAGGATTTTTCCGTCCAGCGTGAAGCCGATCAATGGAGTTATCGCGGCGTGACCACGACCTGGTCGGGATTGCCAGTACCGAAGATGGCGGGAGCCTGCCAGTTGCGCAATGCCGCCGGTGCGCTGGCGGTTCTGGAAACCTTGCGTGCCCGTTTGCCGGTGAGCGAGATGGACATACGCCAGGGGCTGGCAGCGGCACAGGTGCCCGGGCGTTTTCAGCGTATTGCCCGTGCGCCCGATGTCATCCTTGACGTGGCGCACAATCCCGAGGCCGCGCGCGCGCTGGCGGCCACCTTGCGCGAGCAGTCCGTATCCGGGCGTACGCTGGCGGTGGTCGGCATGCTTGCCGACAAGGATGCGACGGAGGTGTTTGCCGCGCTGGCGGGCGAGATCGATGCATGGTGGGTCTGCATGCCCGACTCGCCGCGTGCCCGTGACGCGACAGCCCTGGCAGCCATCCTTCGTCCCCAGGTGGGCAATACGCCGGTTTATATAGAGCCCGATGTGAACAGGGCGCTTGCCGAAGCGCGAAGTGCAGCCCGTGAAGATGATAGAATTCTCGTCTTCGGTTCGTTCTATACCGTCGCCTCCGTGCTCGATCATGCCACTACCCAGCAGTGAAAATGACCTTAAACGCCGTGCCCGGCGCCGCCTGATCGGTGCCGTTGCACTGACCCTGGTGGCGGTGATCGTGCTGCCCCTGTTGCTGGAAGACGAGCCGCCGCCGGCCAGTTCGCTCGCCGTGCAGATGGCAGCCGCGCCAAAACAGGAACCTGTGGCGCAGCCCGTTCAAACGCCTGAACCCGTTGTGCCGGCTGAGCCTGTACCGGCCGCGCCGGTCGAGCAGGTTGCGCCGCCCGAGCCCGTGAAGCTGGAACCGAAGAGCGAACCAGCCAAACCGGCACCCAAACCCAAGCCTGAGCCAGTTAAGCCTCCGCCGCCTAAACCCGTTCCCGCGCCGCAACCTGCCGCTACGCCAGAGGCCAAGCCCAAGCCTGCAGACGCGCAGGAGACATTTGTGGTGCAGTTGGCCGCCCTTTCAGATACAGACAAGGCGCAAACGCTCAAGGCACGCGTGCTCAAGCTTGGACTGCCGGCCTACACGGATGCCCTTGGTAGTTTGACGCGTGTGCGCGTGGGGCCGTTCAACACGCGTACGGCTGCGGTCGCGGCCGCGGTGAAGCTGGCTGAAAACGGCATGAGCGGCCAGGTGTTGACCAAATAAATGAGCCTGCTGGACATCATAGTGCTGCTGGTGCTGGTGTTGACGGTGGTGCGCGGCTTGATGCGCGGGCTGGTCGATACCCTGTTTTCACTGGCGGCCTGGATGCTGGCCTTTCTGCTGGGCAAGTGGGGCGCGATGATGGTGGCGCCGCTTCTGCCCATCGGGATCGAGAATCCTGCGATTCGCTATTTCGCGGGTTTTGCCGTGGTTTTTCTGGCGGTACTGATCGGCGTGCTGTTATTGGGGCATGCTGCAGCTTCACTGGTCAAGGCAGTGGGGCTGGGGAGTGCCGACAAGGTGCTGGGTGGGGTGCTGGGACTGACCAAGGGTCTGGTAATCCTGGTGGGGCTGACGCTGGCTGCCGGCCTGACTTCATTGCCGCGCACCGATTTCTGGAAGCAGGCCAGGCTCTCGGGCAGCCTGCAGGCGATGGCGCAGCATGCCTTGCCGCTGGTCCCGGCCAACGTGGCGAAATATATTCGTTTTGAATAACTTTA
>JANJUT010000119.1 GCA_024710445.1 Thiobacillus sp. | reverse complement strand
ACTCAGATAAATGACATACGGCGGGCCACCGGTGCCAAACAGCGCACCCACCGTGCCGCCGGTCAGCGCAGCGGGCACGGCCCAGCCGCGCGAAGCCAATTTTTCCCCATGAATATTGAACAGGTTGCGTACGGCAAAGATGAAAACAAACGCGGCCAAAGCAATCAACATGGGCTCAGGCGGCAGATTCACCAGCAGGTTGGTGCCCAATATCACGCCGATCAGGCCAAACGGAATCAACACCCCGATCTCGCCCCATTTCACACGCCTGAAGTTAAAGCCACCAATCACGATCGATGCCGTGAAATCCAGCAGCAGCACCAGGGGCACGACAAATTTCAGCGGCAGGAACAGCGCCAGCAAAGGCACTGAAATCAGTCCCGAACCAAAACCGGTGATGCCGCGAATGACATACGCCGTGAGCAGAATGGCCGCCGCACTCGCAAGCTGGCCGGTGGCGACCTGTTCAAGGATCACGTGCGCGTTCCGCGCTCGATGGTTATCCCCAACTCCTTGATGCCCGGCACGATGGCAAACTTGGTGACGGAGACCTTCACCCACGGCGCACCAAATTCATTCCGCACTATGGCGGCCACGTGTTCGGCCACGGATTCAACCAGCGTGATCGGCTGCGGGGCGTCATGCAGGTATGCCTTCACCCGGTTGGCCACCGCACCATAGTCGATGGTGTCGGCCACATTGTCGGTGCCGCCCGCCTTGCTGTCAGGCAGGCCGATTTCCAGGTCCAGGCGCACCGGCTGCGGGACTTTGCGTTCCCACTCGTATATGCCGATAATCAGGTCGAGACGAAAGTCCCGCAAAAATAAAATATCCATTGTTTTAATGTCCACCGCTTTAATATTGACGGCGCCGCCCATCCACGGGCACAACCCAAACCCGCCATTTTACTGACTTATGATCACACTGTTGTTTATTGCTGTTGCCTATCTGCTGGGTTCGCTGTCGTTTGCCGTCATCGTCAGCCGTGCCATGCGCCTGCCCGACCCGCGCAGCTTCGGCTCGGGCAACCCCGGCGCCACCAACGTTCTGCGCAGCGGACGCAAGGCTGCCGCCGTTTTGACGCTACTGGGCGACGCCCTCAAGGGCTGGGTCGCCGTCGTGCTGGCGCGCGCACTGGCGCCGCAGTTTGGTCTGGCCGATGACGTGGTTTTGCTGTGTGCGCTGGCGGTGTTCATCGGCCACCTGTTCCCGGTATTTTTCGGCTTCAAGGGCGGCAAGGGTGTCGCCACGGCCTTCGGCGTATTGCTCGGACTGAACCCGTGGCTGGGGCTGGCCTGTCTGGCCACCTGGCTGTTCATGGCGGCAGTGTTCCGCATTTCTTCACTCTCGGCACTGACCACCGCGCTGCTCGCCCCGGTCTACGCTGGCCTGCTGATGAAATGGAATGACACCACCATGGCGGTGCTGGTGATCACCCTGCTGCTGGTCTATCGTCATAAAAGCAATCTGATCAAGCTGGTCAAGGGCGAAGAGGGGCGCATCGGCGGCCGCTCGTAAACCGACCCAGCTAAACTATGGCCATGTTCGAAAAAACCATCGATCACGCGAAAGACAGCCTGGCCGAGGTCTCGCGCAATGCGATCGACCGCGCCGGCGAACGGCTGTCCGGTGTGGTCAAAGAGGGCGTCTCGCAGGCCGGCACTGAACTTAAGGACGTCATCCTGGAAGCCAGCCAGGAAATTGACGCCAAGCTCGACAAGATTTCCGACGAGTTGCACGCCCAGCGCCAATTCACCAAGGACGATGTGCGTGAACTGGTCGATTACGCCGGCGAAAAACTCGGTGCCTTGATGGACGAGCGCATCGTCCGCGCCAAGTCCGAGATCTCCAGCCTGGTGCAGGAAAAGGTCGAGTTTTTCAAACATGAAATCGACAGCTTCTTCATCGAACGCCAGCACGACCTCGCCCGCGAACGCCGGCGCCTGTTCATCAACGTCGCCATCGCGATTCTGGCATCGCTGTCATTGGGTTTCGTCTCCTGGCTCTATCACCAGTATCTCGGCGGCGACCTCGATATATTCAGCATCTTCCGCATCGTGTTTGCCTCGCTGGCGGGTGGCTATGCGGCCTATCTGGCAATCAAGTTGCTGCGTCGCTGGCTGTCGATGTCCGAACACAAAAAAGACACGCTGTTCCTGGTCAGCCGCTACTGGGGCGTGCTGCGCCCGGAAAGCATCTTCAGCACTGTAGTGCTGGTGTGCCTGATGGCCGTGCTGGTGGGATTCCTGCTGTTTCCGGATCAAATCGCCCACCTCACCGGCGGCGAGAAGTGGCTCAAAATGCTGCGCGAGGCTTACCCGATGTTCAGGCAGTAACTCTTGTCTGCTTAAACTGCCTCCAGCGTCGCCAGGTCCCAGCGTGGCCTGACCGCAAACCCCAGGTCTTTTTGCGCGTGCACCATCCGCTGCACACCCGCAAACGCAATCATCGCGCCGTTATCCGTACAAAACTCCATGCGCGGATAAAACACTGTAATCCCTCGTTTGGCCGCATCGCCCGTAAGCCGCTCACGCAGGTGACTGTTAGCGCCCACTCCGCCTGCCACCACCAGCCGGGTTGCGCCACTTTGCCTGCAGGCAGCCAGGCTCTTGCGCACCAGCACCTCCACTGCCGCCACCTGAAACGCGGCCGCGATATCGGCAGCGTGCTCCAGCCCTTCCTTGCGCACCAGCGTCAGCACCGCTGTCTTGAGACCGCTGAAACTGAAGTCGAAGTCACCTGAATTCAGCATCGGACGCGGCAGGCTAAAGCGCGTGGCATCTCCTGTCGCGGCCAGCGTTGACAGCGCCGGCCCGCCTGGGTAGCCCAGGCCCAGCAACTGCGCGGTCTTGTCGAACGCCTCGCCCGCCGCGTCATCCAGCGTCTCGCCCAGCAGGGCATAGCGCCCCACCCCCGAAACCAGCATCAACTGCGTATGGCCGCCCGACACCAGCAAGGCCACAAACGGAAACGCCGGCGGCGTATCGGAAATCAGCGGCGACAGCATGTGGCCTTCAAGGTGGTGCACGCCCACTGCGGGGATATCGAGCGCAAACGCCAGTGCGCGCGCCATGCCCGCCCCCACCAGCAAAGCGCCGGCCAAGCCCGGACCCTGCGTATAGGCAATGCCATCGAGATCGGCCAGTGTGCACCCACTCTCGCCAAAAACCTGTCTCGTCAAAGGCAGAATGCGTTGAATATGGTCGCGCGATGCCAGTTCCGGCACCACCCCGCCATACTCGTTGTGCATTGCGATCTGCGAATACAGCGCGTGCGCCAGCAGGCCACGCGTGCTGTCATACAGCGCAACACCGGTTTCATCGCAGGAGGATTCAACGCCAAGCACCAGCATATTCAAGGTAAATGGAACAATAACGACCGCATCATAACGCGGCGCTGTAATGGGTCCACAATCCAGGAGACCCCGCCCGACCGAACGGGGTGCATCAGATCGCTTTTAATTGCCAAAAGCTACTGTTATACTTCTCGTTTTTCCTCTTCTCAGGAAGCCTTCTTCAAATGCCTAGCGTTAAAGTCAAAGAAAACGAGCCGTTCGACGTCGCACTGCGTCGCTTCAAGCGTTCCATCGAAAAAGTGGGTCTGTTGACCGAACTGCGCGCTCGCGAGTTCTACGAGAAG
>JANJUT010000079.1 GCA_024710445.1 Thiobacillus sp. | reverse complement strand
GCCGGGGCCTGCGCTGATCGGACTGCTTGAGGCCATGGTTGCTGAAAGCAGGGATTCGGCCTGAAATACGGTGCCCGCGCCGGATTCCGGGATGGTCGCCCATGAGACGATCAAGCAGCGGCTTAAGAATGCGTGTTTTGGTCCGTAGTATTGATCGGTAGACCCTTCATAAAAACATACCATTTGCGCGCTGAACGCCAACCCTATGGAAACCAAAAGCCTGTACACGCTCCTGGGGGTCCGGCCGGATGCCTCTTCCGACCAGATCGAACGTGCCTACGCCGAACTGCTGCATCAGCTAAAAGACGGGGTTGATGCCCACCCCGGTGGCGACGACAGAATCCGCCTGATCGCGGCCAAGGAAGCCTATGCTGTCCTGTCCGATCCCATAGCCCGGCAGCGTTACAACCAGAAACTCTTTGCTCCCCAGACGGTGGGGGCGGTGCCGGAGATCATCGTCGAGTCATCCAGTTCCTGGGGCATCGTCAAACTGCTGGTGGTCGGCGCCATCGTCATCGCCGCAATCTGGACGTATAACCGCAACACCCTAGAAAAAGAGAAGCTGCTGATCGAGCACGAAAAACAGATCATCGAGACCCAGGTCAAACTCGAACAGGAACAGCGCGAACTTCAAGCCGCCAATCAACTGGCGCAGCAGCAAAAGCGTGAGCAATACGAAGCCCAGGCACAAGAACGCCGCTTGAGAGAACAGGCCCTCAGAGACTCCCGGGATCTGGATTACCGCCTGCAGCGAAATGAACGCGAACAGCTAAGCCAGCAACAGCGGGAAGCCCGCGAGAAACAGCAGGCGGCACGCGAGCTGCAATATCAGCAGCAACAGGAAGAAGCTCGCCAGCGCCAGCAGCGGCTCGAAGCCGAACGCCAGATTGAGCGCGAAAAGCAGGCGCTACGAAACCTGCAAAATGAAAATCGCAGCAGCAACAGCCGATATTATTGATTCAAGCGTGTCGTACTAGCAGGCATCACCCTCGATGCCTGCTAGTCTGACAGCATGAAACCGCCCACTCCTGCCACCCCCCGCAGCATCATGATCATCGGCGCCGCCAGTGGGGCCGGTGCGCCCGACCCGGCCTGCGCCGAAGGGCCGGATGCACTGCGCCACTACCGGGTCTTCCACGATACCCCGCTGCAGCACGTGGCATGGAACGCGATCCTGCGCGTGCCGCGCGCGCAGCAGGACACGCCATTGCATGCAATCGCTTTATTCAATACCCGGCTGGCCACAGAAGTAGAGACGACACTGAAGGCGGGTCATTTCCCGCTGGTGGTGGGGGGCGATCATTCCTGCGCCATCGGCACCTGGAGCGGGGTGCATCATGCCTTCGCTGGCAAGGGGCCGATCGGCCTGATCTGGATCGATGCCCACATGGACAGCCACACTTTTGCCACCACGCCGAGCGGGCAGATTCATGGCATGCCGCTGGCCTGTCTGCTCGGCCACGGCGAAGCGGCGCTGACCGGAATCGACGGGCCGGAAGTCAAGCTGCGCCCCGAACACGTCTGCCTGATCGGCGTGCGCAGCTGTGAGGCTGGCGAAGCCGCGCTGCTGCACCGGCTGGGGGTACGGGTATTCGGCATGGATGAAATCCGCCAGCGTGGCCTGGCCGAGGTATTCGACGAAGCGCTGGCCATCGTGCGGCAGGGCACGGCCGGATTTGGCGTGAGCATGGATCTGGATGCGCTCGACCCCGAAGAAGAGCCCGGCGTGGGCAGCCCCGTTCCGGGCGGACTGCATCGAGACGAGCTCGCTGCCGCACTATCTCGTTTGCGTAGCGATCCGGCTTTTGTGGCGATGGAAATCGCCGAATACAACCCGCGCCGGGATCGTCAGCACACCACCGCTGATGCGGCTGGCAAGCTGGTCAACGCCATCACGCCGCGTTAGGGCGAACAGGCCCGGAACACGTTCCGTTTATTCGAACTCCATTGCCCGGTACACCCGTCCGGCATTGCTGCGCGCAAGTTCGTCGGCCGTATGCAGGTGCATGTAGGCTGACTGGTCGACCTTGTAGGCATCGTCGAGTGAACCGCCATTCTTGATGACTTCGGCGACCCTCTCGCGCAGATGCACCAGATAGTCGCGCGTCCACTTGCGCACGGTGGCCATGTTGGTCGGACCGCCGTGGCCGGGAATGACGATTTGTGCGCCGAGCGCCTCGAACGTATCCCAGGTCTCGATCCACTTGGCGGTATCGGTGTCTTCAAAGATCGGCAGCATGCGGATGTGGAAGGCGGTATCGCCCGCAATCACCAGTTTTTTCCCGGGGATCCACACCATGGTATCGCCATGGCTGTGCGAAGAGCCGAGGTGCAGGATCTGCAGGTTCCATGAACCCATTTTCAGTTCAAGCTTGTCGTCGTAAAGCTTGTCCGGCATGACCAGCTCGGTCTTGAATGCCTTGTCGCGCGCACGGCTGCGCATCACTTCCAGCGCATCATAGCCGGTCTTTTCCATCTCCTTCGCGGTGTCGCGGTGGGCGATGAGGGTGGCACCCTGTTCCTTCCAGTATTTCGAACCGAGCATGGCATGGCCCTGGCTGTTTTCCAGCACCACGTATTTCACCGGCTGCCTGGTGTGTTTCCTGATTTCCTCGTGCAGGCTTTGCGCCAGCAGATAATTGTCGCCGGCATTCACCACCAGCACCCCGTCTTCAGTAATGACGAAGGACAGGTTGTTGTTGTGGCCGGAATTTTCATAGGTGCCCGGCGCCGTGGCGCCGATGGCCGACCACACCCCGGGAATCACTTCCTGCGGCAGATCGTAGAGAAAAGAGTCGGGCACCTTGTCGTATTGCTGGATCGGCAGGCCGGCACGTTTCCAGTTGAAGAAGCCGTCGCGGTAATTCTTCACATTCCTGTAGCCGAGCCTGATCAGCGTTTCGGCAGCCAGCGGACTGCGCTGGCTGACGCCGCAATAGACGACGATGGGGGTCGCTTTGTCGAGCACCCGTGCTTCGATCTGATATTCCAGAAAGCCACGATCGATATTGAAGAACAGCGGCGCATCGATATAACCCGACCCGTTCAATTCGGCAGGAGAACGCACATCGATCACCACCGTCTTTGGCTGTGCTTTCAGCTGCGCCAGCAGGCCTGCCGTGTCGAGTTGCGGCACGCGCTTGTTCACGGCTTTCAGCACGCCCTGCGCGGCTTGGGTGATGGCAGGCGCCTCGGGCGGCGGGTTGACGATGGCCGCCAGGTTTTGGGCCTGCGCCACGGTGGAGAACAACAGGGTCGGATAGAGCAGGGTGAAAGGAAAACGCGAAAAACTCATTTCTGTCTCCTTGGTTCTGAACAGGCCCTAGTCTGACCCCGCCCCGACGAAGGGGTTCTCGCGACGTTCGTGTCCGAAAGTGGACATGGCGCCATGCCCCGGCACGAAACGCACGTCATCGCCCAGCGGAAACAGCTTGTCGCGTATCGCGGCCAGCAGCGCCGCATGGTTGCCGCGCGGGAAATCGGTGCGGCCGATCGAACCCTTGAACAGCACATCGCCGACGAAGGCAAGCCGCGCGTCGGGCTGGTAAAACACCACATGGCCCGGGGTGTGGCCGGGGCAGTGCAGCACCTCGAAGCGGATCGCGCCTACCTCGACGCGGTCGCCATCGTTCAGCCATTGATCCGGCGTAAACACCACCGCGGGCGGAAACCCGAACATCTCGGCCTGCTGCGGCAGCGTATCGAGCCAGAACTGCTCGTCGCGCTGCGGGCCGATGATGGGGATACCGAGCGCATCGCGCAGCGCCACCGCCGCGCCGACGTGATCGAGATGGCCGTGGGTGAGCAGAATCTTTTCCAACTGCAGCCCGCGCTGCGCCACCTCGGCCAGCAGGCGTTCGGCCTCGCCGCCGGGGTCGATCAGCGCGGCGCGGCCTTGCGCATCCCACACCAGCGAGCAGTTTTGTTGATACGGGGTGACAGGGAGAATGGTAAATTCCATGCAGCCTATTATCTGCCGATTCCGCCCCGCTGGAGTTTTCACGCCATGTCCGCACCCGACGCCCTGTTGCTGATTTCCACCCACTGCCCGCACTGCCCGGCCATGCTATCGTCGCTTGCCGATCTGGTGAAGCAGGGCGTCATCGGGCGGCTGGAGGCAGTCAATCTGGAACAGCGCCCCGAAGTCGGGCAGGCACTCGGTGTGCGCTCGGTGCCGTGGCTGCGGCTTGGGAAAATTGAGCTCGCCGGCGTGCACAGCAAGGCCGAACTCGCCGGCTGGGCAGCCAAGGCCGACAGCGAGGCGGGCATGGCCGACTGGTTCCATCTGCTGCTGAAGGAAGGCCAGCTACCCCGTGCGCAGGCGATGATCGAAGCCGATGCGGAATTGCTGGCGGCCGTGCTGCCGATCGTCGGCAACGTCGATGCCAGCCTCAACGTGCGGCTGGGCGCCGGCGTCCTGCTGGAAAATTTTGCCGGCACGGGTACCTTGCGCGCGCTGCTGCCACGACTGGGCGAACTGTCGCAGCATGACGATGCGCGGGTGCGGGCAGATGCCTGCCATTACCTCGGACTCACCGGCGACGCTGCGGCGAAGCCGTGGCTGGAAGCGCGACTGACGGACGACGATGCCGACGTGCGCGAGATTGCGGCAGAAAGCCTGGAGAGCGTGTCTTCAGCGAGTTAACCGCAAGCTGGCTTGACGCCGCCTTCGGTGCTATAGTTTTAAGCATACCGCCCGGGCCTAGGCCCGGGCGGTTTTCGTTTTTCAGACTTGCTTGAGGAGACCACCATGGAAATCACGACCCACCCCGCCATCACCGTATCCGAGCGCGACCTGGATCGCCTTGAAGCCATGCTCGCCTGTCTGCCAAGCAACCAGCCAGGCATAGACGCGCTGCGTGAAGAGCTTGATCGCGCACAGATTGCCTGCTCCGAAGCGATGCCGTCCAACGTCGTGACGATGAATTCACGTATCCGTTTCGTGCTTGAACCGGTGGGCAGGGAAGTCGAGATGACGCTGGTGTATCCGCGCGATTTCACCGGCTGCCCGGATCAGCTGTCGGTGGCGGCACCGGCGGGGATCGCCGTGTTGGGCCTGGCCGTTGGCCAGCACATCGAATGGTGTGTGTCCGGCGGGCAAACCGTACGTGCGCGCATCCTGGATATTCCCTACCAACCCGAACGCTCAGGCGATTACATGCTCTGAGCCAGTCCGTGCCCCATGTCGCTTCCCGCCGCCTATCTCAGCGTCATCCTGATCTGGTCCACTACGCCGCTCGCGATTCAGTGGAGCGCGCAGGGGGCCGGTTTCAGCTTTGCGGTGATGGCGCGCATGCTGATCGGACTGGCGGTCTGCCTGCTGCTGCTGCGTGCGACCCGAACGGCGTTTCCCTTTACCCCGGCTGCGCGGCAACTGTATGCAATCAGCGGGTTGTCGATGTTCGTGGCGATGCTGCTCACCTATTGGGGGGCGCTGCACATCCCGTCCGGGCTGATTTCGGTCATCTACGGGCTGTCGCCATTGATGACCGGACTGTTCGCCGCCCTATGGTTGAGTGAGTACACGCTTACGCGAATGCGCGTGGCCGGGCTGATACTTGGCTTGAGCGGACTGTGGGTGATTTTCGGCCAGCCGTGGCCGGGCGGCGACCACGGCACGCTCGGTACGCTGGCCGTGGTGGCGGGGATGGTCTCGCAGGCCCTGGGGCTGGTATGGATCAAGCGGCTCGATGTCCGCATCTCCTCGCTCGCCATCACCACCGGCGCGCTCGGGGTGGCGGTGCCGTGTTTCATGCTGGCCTGGGTCATCGCCGACTCGGCGCAGCTGCCGTCCGACATCACGCCGCGTGCCGGTGCCGCCATCGTCTATCTCGGCGTGTTCGGCTCGGTGGTGGGGTTCACGCTGTATTACTACCTGATCAAGCACCTGGACGCGGGCCGCATCGCCCTGATCACGCTGATCACCCCGGTCACCGCCTTGCTGCTGGGACAGACGCTCAACGCCGAACTGATTCCTGCCACCGGCTGGGCCGGAATTGCTCTGATCGGTGCAGGGCTGTTGATCTACGAATGGCAGGCGCTACGGCAACTGCGACGGCCGGTTATTTCTTGAACAGGTCGTCGAGCGAAGCGGGAGGATTGGGCTTGCTGGATTCATCGCCGGGCGGGCCGCCGAACAGCGCATCCAGCGCGCTGCGGCTGGCCTGCGCCATTACTGCGCCGCCGCCCTTGTAGGCTTCGGGGCGCGGCACAAACCAGCCACAATCATTGACGCGGGTTTTGTCGGCCACGCGGTCGGCCGCCAGTTCGCGGCACTGGCCGGAGCGATGGGCATCGAAGTGCCGGCACAACCGGCATGCGTGAAGATCCGTGCGGCAACTCGGGCAAATATCGAGACGCGACAGCGGCAGCAGCATGCCGGCCAGGCTGGCACCGCATTTCCAGCAGACCAGGCTCATGAGCGCGGCGATGCCTGACCAGAGGTGTCGGCATCGAGCAGGGCGTGATATTTCAGGTCGCCCAGCGAGACTGTTTTCAATGCGCGTTCGTGCGTGGCATTGAGCACCACGGGCGGCGCCATGCCGTCTTCGGCAGCCTCGAGCCAGCGTGCGGCGCACACGCACCAGCGGTCGCCCGCCTGCAGTCCGGGGAAATCCAGTTCGGGAACAGGGGTGCTGAGATCGTTGCCGCGGCTTTTCGAATATTCCAGAAACGCCTCGGTCATCTGCACGCATACGGTATGGCTGCCGATATCCTGTGGGCCCGTATGGCACACGCCATCGCGCGCAAAGCCAGTCATCGGCGAGACACTGCACACCTGCAGCACACTGCCCAGCACGTTACGCGCGTCGCTCACATGACTCTCCCCGGATACCTGCAGGAAAAATAACACAAGCGCGCTGGGTACGTCTGCATCAGGGCTGCTCGGAAAAGGTAATCGGCGCCGGGGTCAGCTTGCCCGCCAGCTGGGCAAGATAATGCGATTGCACGATATGCATCAGCACACTGGGGGCGGGATAGCCGTCGGCAGGCAGATGATGCATGACCTGATACAGGCGAATGGCGTTTTGCGTGCGCGGGCCGAGCATGCCATCTGGCGTGCCCGCATCCAGGCCCAGTTCGTTGAGCGACTGCTGCATGACTTTCAGCTGAGCCATACTGAGCGCGTTCGCTTCGCCGGACCGCACCGCCAGCGCACTGGCGCCCGCCATCTGTTGCGCCAGTTGCGCCACCGACAGGGCGTAATTCACCGAGCGGTTCCACTTCATGATCACGTCGAAGTTGTCGAACACCATCAGGGCCGGGCCTTGCCAGCCCTGGGGCAGGATGATGGCGGCGTTGCCCGCCACAGACGGCAGCGCCGTGCCATCGATTTTCTGTACGCCGAGCCCGCTCCACTCCGACACGGCCAGGCGGTTGTTTACGCGCGCATAACGCCAGTCAAAATTGGCCGGGAGACTGACTTCCAGCGCCGCCGGCTCCTGCGTGCGCCAGCCCGCACGCTTCAGGTAGTTGCCTGCCGAGTGCATGGCATCGGGAACGGACTGCCACAAATTGATGCGGCCATCGCCGTCCCCATCCACCGCATAGGCGCGGTAGGTGGAGGGCATGAACTGCATATGCCCCATGGCGCCTGCCCATGAACCGTTCATGTCGATGGCCTGGACGTGCCCGGCATCAATGATGCGCAGCGCATCCAGCAGCTGATTGCGGAAAAAGGCGCTGCGGCGGCCATCGAAGGCCAGCGTCGCCAGGCTGGCCGGAATATTGTGGCTGCCCAGGGTGGAGCCGAAATTGGTTTCCAGCCCCCAGAATGAAACCAGTATGGTCCTGGGCACGCCATATTTCTGCTCCACCTCGTCCAGCAGCGCGGCATGCTCCTGCAACAAGGCTTGTCCGCGTGCAATCCGGGCGGGCGTCACGCGCTTGTCCAGATAATCAATAAACGTTTGCAGGAATTCCGGCTGGCGCTGGTCGAGTTCGACCACCTTCTCGGCCGGCGTGATGCCCGTCAGTGCGGCGTCGAGCGTGGCGGGTGAAATACCTTGTGCCAGGGCTTCCTGACGAAACTCAACCATCCAGTTATCAAACGCCGTCTGGGCATGAACAGGGAAGGCCGCCAGCGCGGCCAGCAGATAACAAATTTTACGCATGTCGCTGCAACCAGTATTCGAGCAAGGCCAGATGCCACAGCTTGCTGCCCTGGATGCGGGTGTGATGTTGCTCCGGCGCATCCAGCAATTTGTTCACGTAGGCGCGGTGATACAGGCCACGTTCGCGGCAGGCCTGCGAATTCAGGATGTCCTGCATGAAGGTCAGAAACTCGCCGCGCACGTATTTGAGTGCGGGCATGGGAAAGTAGCCTTTTTTGCGGTCGATCACCGCGTCGGGGATCAGGCCGCGTGCAATGGTTTTCAAAACATGTTTTCCCTCGGATGCCAGTTTCAGTTGGGGTGGCATGGACGCCGCAAGTTCCACCAGTTGATGATCAAGGAAGGGCACGCGCGCTTCCAGCCCCCATGCCATGGTCATGTTGTCGACGCGCTTGACCGGGTCATCGGTGATCAGCATGGTCGTATCCATGCGCAGCACCTGATCGATGAAGTCATCGGCAAACGGCTCGGACAGGTGGCAGGCGATGGTTTGCGCCGTGTAATCCGGACCATGGTATGCAGGGTTCACCATCTCCAGAAACTCGTCGTGATCGCGGTCGAAATAATGCGCGCGGAAGCGCTCCAGCGGCGACCCCGATGTCGCGGCCGCCATGCGCGGATACCAGAAATAGCCGCCGAACACCTCGTCCGCGCCCTGCCAGCTTTGCACCACCTTGACGGTTTTGCTGACCTGCTCGGACAGCAGGTAAAACGCTACCGCATCCTGTGCAAACATCGGCTCGCTCATGGCGTCGACCGCTTCGGGCATGCGCCGCAGCACTTCCGGATTGGGAATGAGGAACTTGTGATGCCGGGTGCCGTACATGGCGGCAACCGGATCGGAGTACTCGAATTCGTTGCCGCGTTCTTCCGGCTGATCTTCAAAGCCCACCGAGAACGTCATCAGATCGGGTACGCCCTGTTCGGCCAGCAAGGCCACCAGCAAACTCGAATCAAGGCCACCGGACAGCAATACGCCCACCTTGACATCGGCAATCTCGATGCGCTTTTTCACCGCCTGCCGCAGGCTCTCGTGTATTGCTTCGGTCCATTCGGCTTCGCTTCCCGGGGCATTCGGGCGTTGCGCTTTCAACGACCAGTATTTGTTGTGTCTGAATTCGCCACGCGCATTCACCGTCAGCGTGGTGCCCGGCGCCAGCTTGCGGATGCCGTTGAAAACCGTACGCGGCGCGGGCACCACCGCATGCAGCGTAAACAGATGGTGCAGCGCAACCGCATCGAGTCCGGTGTCCACGCCGCCCGCGGCCAGCAGGGCCTGCGGGGTGGAGGCGAAGCGGAAGCGCCCCTGATTATCGCTGTAATACAAGGGCTTGATGCCGAGGCGATCACGCGCCAGAAAAAGTGTTTCGCGATTCCAGATGGCAAACGCGAACATGCCGTGCAGGCGCTCGACACAGGCATCGCCCCATTCCAGCCAGGCGCGCAGGATGACTTCGGTATCGCCGTCGGAATGGAAAACCTGGCCACACTCGATGAGCTCGGCGCGTAATTCGGGGTAGTTGTAGATGGTGCCATTGAACACCAGCGTTGTGCCAGTAGCCGCGTCGATCATCGGCTGACGCGAGCGCGACGATAAATCAATGATGGACAACCGCCGATGCCCCAACCGCACCGGTCCGTCGGCATGCTGGCCTTCGGCATCGGGTCCCCGCCGTTCCAGCTTTGCCAGCATCCGCGCCATCGCCGCCGCATCGGGCGCCGTGCCGTCAAACCTGAATTCAC
>JANJUT010000232.1 GCA_024710445.1 Thiobacillus sp. | reverse complement strand
ACGGCTTGCACCGCCCGCTTCCCGGTTGGCAACACCCCTGTCAGTTACACGCCGGGCACGCGCCGGTGCCACAGGCTGGCGACGGTGCCTCAGACCGGGTTTCGGCAGGCTTGCTGTTGCCGCCCTTGAACTCGGTGGCGTACCAGCCGCTTCCCTTGAGCGCAAACCCGGCCGCCGTCACCTGCTTGGCGTAATCGGCCTTGCCGCACGACGGGCACACTGTCAGCGGGGCATCGGACACTTTTTGCATTTCGTCCTCGGCAAAACCGCAGGACCCACATTTGTAAGCATAAATCGGCATTAAATTCTCCGACAATCAATAAGTTGCGAGATTATACCCAAAGAGCCGGGCACAAGTACCCAAAGAGCCGGGCATACACATTGAATCTGGCGGCAACCCGCCGGGTTTCAAGGGATCTACCAGGTAAAAGCCAGGCTACCGTAGACGCGACGGCTGAAGACGTTGGTGTTACGGAACTCCTCATAGTCGTCGCCGAGGTTCTGCCCTACCAGCGCGGCCTCGACCTCGGTGCCCTGCCACTTCCAGCGCTTCGCCAGACGGGCATCGACCCGGATATAAGACCGGGTGAGGTCGCCTTCGGTCAGCCAGATCACTGCATCGCTGCGCCAGGCCCCAACACTTGCCTCCCAGCCGCTGTCCAGCCGATAGTTGGCGAGCAGGCCCCAGTTGTTACGGGGGGCTGAGCGCGGAATGTCGGCGTTGTAGTTCTGTCGAGCGGTGTCGGCACTAAGATACACGCGCGCATAGTGCGCGCTCACATCCAGTTCGCGGACTGGCCGCCAGCGCAGTTGAAGCTCGCCGCCCCGGGATTGGACAAGGCCGAGGTTCTGATACTGGAATTCGTTGCCGCTGATGATGGAGCCCGGATCAGCCGCGTAATCAGCTTTCTGTTGACCGATGAAATCGTCGATCCTGTCCTTGAACAGCCGAATGTCGAGTTCAAGCCGGGCCGGACGCCAGTAACCCACGTAACCGATCTCGCGCGACAGAATGCGTTCAGGCTTCAGACCGCTGGATGGCACGGTAAAGATGTCGGCCAGCGCACCGCTGTCACGCAGGAGTACCTGATTGCCCTCCTCCTCGAAAAAGGTCGGGGAACGATAGGCGCGCGACACGCCGACACGCACGACATGATCGGGCATGACGGTGAAATTGGCCGCTACGCGAGGCGAAAGGTCGGTGCCCGTGAAATAGTGATGTTCCAGCATGGCCCCCCCCTGCAGTAGCACGCGCTTATTGACTCGCCACTCGAGGTTGCCAAAAACGCGCGCCAGTTCACCGCTGAAGGTGTCACCGGAATTGTAACTCTGCGGGCTTTTCACCGTTTCCCGCCGTGCCTCGCCGCCCCACACCGCACGCAGGTCAGGCATCCACTGCTCGTTTACCTGCAGTTCGATGTTGCTTCGCGACTGCGTGAGGTACTGGTCGACCACAACCGGGCCCCCGATGTTGGCCACGGTGTCGGCATCAAAACGGTTCTGTGTATGGTAGGCCTGCACACGCCATTCACGCCGCTTAGACTCGACCTTGTGGTACGCCAGATGCAGGTACAGCGCGCGCGAATCCTGCTCGACCGGCTGCAGATAGGAGCGCGCACTGGCCGGCAGGCGACTGCCCCCCTTCCAGTCGCCCTGCGACAAGCCAAACTGCAGCATCACGTCAGAATCGGGGGCAAGCTGCCAGTCCAGCCGCCCGTTGACGAAGGAGGTCTTGCTCGTCTCGAAGTAGCTTCCGTCGTCATATGCCGTTCCCACGACGTGTTTCTCGAAACGATCACGTTGCTGCGCCGAGGCGGTCACGCGGTAGCGCAGGCGATCTTCGCCCCCGCCCTGCCGCACCGTCAGGCCACGCATGGCCTGCTCGCCATATTGCACCGAGGCAAATTCGCCCGGCACCTGCGCTGCTGTCTTGGTAATGATATTGATCACCGCGACGAAAGCATTCGCACCATGAATCGCGGCATTGGGCCCACGCACCACTTCGATGCGCTCGATATCGTCGATCGCCAGTGGCAAATCGGTCCAGTACACCGTGCCATAGTGCGGACTGTAGATCGAACGCCCATCAACCAGCACCTGGAAGCGACGTGAATAGGCATCGGCGAGGCCATGGTAGCCGGCGGTCCAGGTATTGTTGGCCGTGTAGGAAACCGAGAACCCCGGCACCAGACGCAACAGTTCCGGAATGTCACGGAAACCCGAAGCACGGATCATGTCCTGGTCGATGACGGTAACGGCAGCAGGGGCGTCGCTCAGTGGTTGCGACAGGCGCGACGCCGACAGAACCACAGGGAGGTCATCAAGATAATCCATCTCGGACAACGCCGCTTCGGCCGGCAGCGCAAGCTGGCAAAGCAGAAGTACACCGCCTGCACGCAAGCCCGCACAGGTTTCCGCGACAAGCCTGTTTTTCAGGGAACAAGGACTCTCAACATTAATGAATGCCATTCTTCTCCCCCCATTTCCAACGCTACCAGCTTAAAAGCCGGCGCGGAGCTGCAACAAGATCTGACGTTCGGTTTCACGGGTCGCAACAAACTCCGCATCGCCCCCAAGCAGGCGACGGCCAATGACTGCCACTTCAATCGGCACACCTGACTGTTTACCGCGCCAGGCGAGGCGCAGGTCCAGGCGGTTTGCGCCTTCGACCCGCTCCCCTCCGCCCAGCCAGGTTAACGCCGCGCTTTTGTTCCAGGTGCCGCTTAGCCACCAGTTCCGGTTCAACCCGTGTTCTGCCAGCAGGCTGAAAGCATAGGGGGGTGCGGAATCCCGCCAATCCGGATTGGCAGATTGAATACGTACCCAGGCCGGCGCAAACCGGATACGGGTTCTGGCTGCGGGCTTCCATTCGAACTGGAACTCGACGCCTTTCAAGGTGGCATCGCCTGCATTGAAGAACTGGTAGGCCAGATTATCCTGGCCATCGGCAACGGGCACTTCGGCAAAGTCGATCAGGTTGGTGTACTTATCGTAGAACGCCCGCATGTCGAGCGTGAGGCCAGCTGTTGGCCAGGCCTGCCACCATCCAATCTCGCGCGAGATGATGCGCTCGGATTTCAGGGAATCGGGCTGGATCAACAGGGCATCCAACCCGAAACCGAAATCCGCCGCAATTTTGCCAAACAATTCGTAATAGGTCGGCACGCGGTAGCCCAGGTTGTACCCGATCCGGAACGACTGGGTGGGGCGCGGCTGGAAATGCACAGTCAGTCTTGGAGAGAATTCACGCCGGCCGGCATGGGTCGATTCCAACATGGCGCCGGCGTTCACCAGCCATTGCGGCGCAAGGCGAAATTCGCCATTGCCGTACACGCGCCAGGAATGCTCCTGGATCGATGATGCTTGGTCATAGTAAAAGCGCGACTGCACTTCGTCCAGGCGATATTCCGCTCCCAGCGCAGCGCGCATGCGCGCACCCAAAACCCCTTTCCATCCGGCTGTGAGATTCTGGCGGTGGGTCGAAAATCCCAGGTCGATCGGGGGCGGAGACCCGCCCAAATCCAGATCATCGCTGTAGCTTTGTCGCGTCAGGTCATACGCCAGGCGGGTTTCCGCGTTGGCATGATGTACGTGCCGCCAACTGATCTGGCCGTATGCGGAGTGCACGTTCACTGGAAAGGTTTGCCCTGCCACAACATCGTCATCCAACCGGGAATGCGCCATGCCACCCATGACGCTCAGCGTATCCGCGCCCGTCATGCTCCAGTCGCCGCGCCCGTCCAGATAACGATCCCGTACGTCATCTGCCACATTGGCATAGTAATCATCCGCACGTTGCCCCGCCGACAGGCGCCAGCTCCCGGCTTCGCTGGCCATACCGACCCGGGCACTCAACTCGCGATAGCCGTGCCCGCCCGAACCCGCCATGATGCCGATGCGCTTAGCGCCTTCGTGCGACTGCGTGAGAATGTTGATGACGCCCATGAAGGCATTGGCGCCGTAACTGGCTGCGGCCGGCCCGCGTATCACTTCGATCCGGTCGATATCTTCCAGGGAAATCGGCAGATTGCGCCAATACACCTGGCCAAAATCCGGGCTGTAAACCGAGCGCCCGTCGATCAACACCTGGAACCGGCGCGAATAGCCATCGCCCAGTCCGTGATACGTCAAGGTGCCGATATGCCCATCCTGTTGCGCCACCGAAAACCCGGGCACCAGCCGAAACACATCGAGCAACTGTGTAACGCCCGCCGCCCGGATCATGTCACGGTCGATCACCGTGACAGCGGACGGTGAATCGGCCAGCGGCTGGCTCAGGCGCATCGGCGACAACACGACCGGCAACTCATCGAGAAAATCGGATTCGGTAATCGCAGCCCCCGCCAAGCTGGGGCATGCCAGGCCGCCGCCCAACAAGAGCGTCCATCCCAATACCCCCAGGCTTGTTTGTGGATTGCTGTTCACCGCATGCCAGCGCGCGTAGCGCAGCGGGCCGTCTCCGTATCGTTATATGAATTCGTGGGATAAACGGCCCACGACCGTACCAAATTAGAACGGGATATCGTCGTCCATGTCGTCAAACCCGCTGCTGGCGGGGCGTTGTGCCGGGGCTGGCGCCTTGCTTGGCTGGCTGCGCTGGGGTGGAGGCGACTGGTCGTATCCGCCATCGTCCATATTGGCCATGCCGCCACCGCTACGCCCACCCAGCATTTGCATGCGGTCACCGCGAATTTCAGTCGCGTATTTCTCGATGCCTTCCTTATCTGTGTATTTGCGGGTGCGGATGGAACCCTCGACGTAAACCTGGCTGCCTTTTTTCAGGTACTGGCCACACACTTCGGCCGTGCGGCCGAAGAAGCTGACACGATGCCATTCGGTCTGTTCGACCATCTGGCCGGACTTGTCCTTGTACTTGTCGGTGGTGGCAATAGCGAGGTTGGCGACAGCTTCTCCGCTGGGCAGATAGCGCATTTCGGGATC
>JANJUT010000193.1 GCA_024710445.1 Thiobacillus sp. | reverse complement strand
GCAGATCGTCACCCTGCTCACCGCCCTCGGCTGCGGCTTCGGCAAGGAGGACTACAAGCCCGAGAAGCTGCGCTACCACCGCATCATCATCATGACCGATGCCGACGTCGACGGCGCGCACATCCGCACCCTGCTGCTCACCTTTTTCTACCGGCAGATGCCCGAACTGGTCGAGCGCGGCCACATCTATATCGCGCAACCGCCGCTGTACAAGGTCAAGCACGGTCGTTCCGAACGCTACATCAAGGATGAACACGCACTGAAAGAACACCTGATGGCCGAAGCCATGAAAGAGGCCGAACTGACGCCGATGGACGGGGCCATGCCGATTGCGGGCGAAGCCCTGGAAACGCTCGCACGCGAGTATTTCCTTGCCGAAGCCGTGTGCGATCGCCTGGCGCGTCTGCTGCCGGACGACGTCTTGCAGGCCTTGATGAAAATCCCGCGCCTGAGTCTGGAAGACAGCGGCGCCTCGATGATGGCCGAGGCCAGCCTGGGCGCGGTGCTTGACGCACAAAAATATGAGATCGCGGCTGAATACATCAGCGAAAACGACACGCATCGCCTGCGTATCACCCGCCATTCCCATGGCAATGCCTACGTCAACTTTCTCGAAGCAGATCTGCTTGAATCCGGGGACTACACGCAACTCGTCAAGGTCGGCGATATGTTGCGTGACTTGATCGGCCTGGGCGCGCGCGCCAAGCGCGGCGAAAAGGAATCACCCGTGCAAAGCTTCCGCGAAGCCATGGATTGGTTCCTGGCCGAAGTCAAACGCGGCATGAGCATCCAGCGCTATAAGGGACTGGGCGAAATGAACCCGGGGCAATTGTGGGAAACCACCCTGGATCCCAAGGTGCGTCGCTTGATGAAAGTGCAGATCGAGGACGCCATTTCGGCAGACCAGATCTTCACCACGCTGATGGGGGATGATGTGGAGCCCCGGCGAAATTTCATCGAAACGAACGCCCTGGGAGTACGCAACCTGGATGTTTAATGGCGTTGTGCGGACACGCTTGTCGGGCCAGGATCAATGGCCATAAATCCTGCCAACGGCCCGCATCAATGAACGACTAATTCTCCCGGGAGCGGCCGTTCAGATGCGTCAGGGCCTGGACAAATCTTCCGGGCGGTTCAGATTCGCAAAAGCAGCGGCATCAAACTGGACCGTTGTAGACGGAAGTTCGGCTTGCCAATGGCGCACCGCACGCTCACCACGTGCAAGGAAGGCAGCAAGGGCATCGCGTTGGTCGATGCGCACGATAAAGCAGGTGTGGTGCGTGTGCGTGTCATCTGCCGCGATGGCCAGCGGCACGTGCGCCTGCCGTGCGGCTTGCAGCAGGCGCGCCACCAGATCGGCCGGCAGGTGCGGCGTGTCGCACGGCACCACCATCAGCCAGCCGGCCGTCACCGACTGCATGGCCGTCAGAATGCCGGCCAGCGGGCCAGGGTAGCCGGGCAGGGTATCCGGCAATACGCGCTGGCCATACGCCGCGTAGGCATCCAGATTGCGGTTGGCGCTGATGACGAGTTCGTCGATCTGTGGACGCAGCACGTCGAGCGTCCACTCGATCAGGGGGCGGCCACGGTATTCGACCAGGCCCTTGTCGGCGCTGCCCATGCGGCTGCCCTGGCCGCCTGCCAGGATGACGGCGGCGACCCGTTCAGCGGCGGGCATACAGGTAAAGCTGGTCCGAACGGTCGCCGGGCCGTGAGCCTTTCCATTGTCCGACCCAGCCGGGTGGCACGACCGGCTGGGTGTCACGTTGCCGGGTTTCCAGCAACAACCAGTTGCAGGCGGCATTCTCGAGGGCCAGCTGGCGGCCGCTGTGATAAGCCAGCAACACGCGCTGCTGGCGGCGCACCTGGTCAGCCTGAATGCAGTCGGCTGCAGGCACGCGTGCTGCCAGCACATCGCCCAGGCTGGCATAGCTCAAGCGGCGGTCGAGCGGGGCCTGGAACAGGGCCATCAACAGCACCCACATGAAAGTCATGCTCGCGGTCCATACCAGCATGGGGCGCAATGGAGAGCGGCTGACACGGCTCAGAAAAACGATCCAGCTCAGCGTGGCCACAAGACCCAGCGTCAGCGCCCACGGACGGAATTCGCCGACCCGGGTCATGCCCAGTCTGGTCAGCCGCGCGGCCAGCCGGGCCGGCGTGCCAAGGTCATGCGCGCTCCAGTAAATCCAGAACACCAGCGCCATGAAACCGAACAGCATGACGCCAAACCACAGCAACGCATTGGCCGCGCCGCGCCGCAAGGTCAACAGCCCGTTCGCCCCCAGCAGGGTCAATGGCAACAACAGGATCAGGCCCTGCTCTTCGCCGGGATGGGTATCGAACGCATACAAACCCAGCAGGCCAAGCAAGGCACCAACGGGCAGCACGATGCCCGGCGACCGCCACAGCCGGCGGCTCCGGTACAGCGCCCACGCGGCCAGCGGCCACGCCGGCCACGCATACCAGCCCAGCAGCCCCGGATAAAAAGCCGGGCGTTGTCCGGCCTCTCCTATCCAGCGCTGCAGGTTCAGTACCCGTTCGAATGGAATCGACTGCGTGGCCAGATAACCGAGCCAGGCCGCACCCATCACCAACGCAAACCCCGTGCCCCGGAACAGCGAGTGGCGTGCGGCCGGGGTACGGTATTCCTCCAGCAGCAGCGGCAACATCCCAGCCAGCACCAGGAACCACGCGGCTTCTGCTGCGCCACCCGCAAGAAGCATCAACACTGTACCGCCGCCCAGCGCCCATCCGCCATGCAACGCACGCGGCAAACTGGCCAGGCCATACAACATGATCGCGGCCGCAGCGAACTGGGCGGTGTAGGCATTGAGTTCGTGGCCACGGACCAGCAGGCCCATGCAACCCAGCAAGGTCAGTGCTGCCGCCCAGCCCGTTTCGGCACCGTATAGTACGCGAGCCGCGCGCGCGGTAAACACCAGCGCCAGCACGATAAACAATCCAGAAGCCAGGCGCGCGCCATCCGCCAGAGGCAGGATGAACGAAGTGAGCCAGGCCGTCGCTATCGCGGCCCAGTAATACAGGGGCGGAGTGGTCGGCACGGCCAGGGGCGACTCGCCGCTTTGCAGCAGTTGCCACAGCTGCACGAAGTGCTCGCCGTCGCCCCCTTTCCAGGGTGCGTGCCCTATCAGACCCGGCAATAGCCAGGCCGCGCAGAGCAGCAGCAACCCGAGCTGCGGAAGAGAGAATGCGTGCTTATTGAACAATTTTGAGGAGCTGGCCCGGCTTGGGTTCGCCATCTGGATACAGGTCGTTCATCAGCCGCAACTGGCTTTCGGCATTGTTTTTCAGCGGCGATTGTTGCGCCAGGCCCGCCATCGTCATGCCCGGCTGGACGGTCAGCAGCCGCAATACATAGGAGCGCGCCGCCAGCTTTTCGGCTGGTGTGATCGCGTGAAAACTGTTGATGGCGCCGCGCAGGGTGCTGCGTTCGCGATCGTACGTGGCCTTGTCCCTGGCCATGCCGGCAATCAGGTACTGCGTGCCGTTGAACGCCACGGCCGCCACTACCACCGGCTTGCCCTGCTGCGCGCCGGCAGCAAATGCCGCCGGATACCCGCTGAGGCTGCCACTGTCATAGCGTGCGCCGGCATCCAGCTTGAGCCCCTGCTGCAGGGTTTCCAGCGGCTTGCCGCCTTTCGGTCCCTGCTGCAGTTCAACCAGCGCATCGCCTTTCGGGCTCATCGCCACCACCCGGTCGGGCCGGTTCTGCACCTGCCAGCCCTGCGGAAACTGGATCGCCAGGCCGAGCTTGTCGTGCAGCAGCGCATTGCCGCGTATCACGCCCTGCTCAGGGCTGTCGCCAAAAACCACACCGGCCAGTTTGCTCAGGTAATTGCTGCGGCCCTCACGCGGAAGGGCAACCTTGTATTTATCCGCCTCGGCCACGACCTGCTTGAGGCGCGCGTCATTGCTGGGGTGCGTGTCGAATGTGCCGTGATAGGTTCTGGGCTGGCGGCCATCGCGCCTGGCCTGTTCGGCCGCGAACAGCTCCTGGTTTTTCAGCACGCCTACCACCTCGATCATGGCCTGCGGGTTGTAGCCCGTCCTGGCCAGATATTCGGCGCCCAGCCGATCCGATTCCAGTTCGTGCTCGCGGCCGTAACCCGCCGTCCATGCCTGTGCCAATGTCTGCAGCAGCGTCGCACCCGCCTGATTGTCCATGCCGGGTACCAGAATCGAGCCCAGCACCGCCCCCAGCCCGGCCGCGGTGGAGGCGCTTTGCTGGCGCACGCCGTGGCGTGCCGTCACGTGGCCGATTTCATGGCCCACCACACCGGCCAGTTCGGCCTCGGAATTCAGATACGCCATGATGCCGCGCGTGATGTAGACATAGCCGCCGGGCAGCGCAAACGCGTTCACGTCGGGACTGTCGACCACGGTGAAATGCCATTGCAGGTTCGGACGATGGCTCTGCTTCGCCAACTGCTGGCCGACCTCGTTCACGTAGGCCTGCAATGCCGGGTTGTCCAGCGCCGCATATTCCTTCAGCACATCCTGGTGCGCCTGCGCGCCCATCTGGATTTCCTGCTGCTCGGACATCAGCACAAAATCCCTGTCGCCCGTGACCGGATTTTGCGCGCAATGGGTCAGCGCCAATGCGCCGAAGACGATCACTGCAATGCGGCGGAAAACGAGGGGGTTCAAGTTTTTCTCTTTCTGGGGGGCGGCGCCCGAAATGATACCGTGGGTTCAGCTTTGCAGCGCTATGCAGCCAAAATGCAAAAAGCGGCCGAAGCCGCTTTGAATTGCATTACGCAACGCGTAAATTCTTACTTCATGCCGTAACGCTGGCGGAACTTCTCGACGCGGCCAGCCGTATCGACGATCTTCTGCTTGCCCGTGTAGAACGGATGGCAGGAAGAACACACTTCGATATGCAGCGCATCCTTGCCCAGTGTGGAGCGGGTTTTGAACGTGTCACCACAAGAGCACGTCACGGTCACTTCTTTGTAATCGGGGTGAATGCCGGCTTTCATGGCAATTCCTTAATGGGTAAATTTGGAAGACTCGGGAGTATAGGGGATCAGCCGGACGGAATCAAGCCGCCCTTTTTTCCTCAATGTTTGACCGCGCAGGAAATTCCCCCGAAAAAACTCCAGTTCGCCCGAGAAATACCCGTTGATGCTTGCACTTGCCATGTTCCATGGGTTTTTTTGTCATGACCAACGGTCTTACTTCGGATGCACTGGTTTTGTTTGGCGCCACGGGCGATCTGGCCCGGCGCAAGATTTTTCCGGCCTTGTATGCCATGCTGCAGCACGGCCGCACGCTGCCGCCGATAGTCTGTGTGGCCTACTCACCCGGATGGGACTTGGAAAAAGTCCGCGCCCACGCTCACGATGGAATCAGCCAGTTTGGCGGCGGCGTGGATGAATCCCTATTTCGGAATCTCTCCAGTTTGCTGACCTATATCAACGGGGATTACGAAGATCCCGCCACCTTCGAGGAACTGCGCCGCGCGCTTGAGGGCCGTAGCCGCCCCCTGCACTACTTTGCCATTCCGCCGTCGAT
>JANJUT010000190.1 GCA_024710445.1 Thiobacillus sp. | reverse complement strand
CAGATCCTCGTCGGCCGGAGACGGAATCTCCAGGTCCGGCAGGTCGAAGCTGAGGCCCTGGGTATCCATTTCCTGATAGCCGGCGTCAGGCGTATCGGCAGCTGCAGGAGCCTCGGACGGCGTATCGAAATTGAGCACATGGCCAGCGGATTCGAATTCCATCGGCGCATGCGCTTCTACTGTTTCCTGGGCGGCTGAAAGGTCGATATCAAATGCGGGAGCCTGCTCAGCTTCGGCAACCGGTTCGCTTTCAGATGAAGGAACAGACAGTTCACTGGTCACCGATTCGGACTCAGGCTCGACCCCGGCCACCGGCTCCTCGTCAAACGTCACCGCGCCACCAGCCACGGCATCGGTTGCCGCTACGGTCTCGACAGACTCTTCAGAAGAAGCAGGGGCCGTCCCAGACTGCAGGCCGCCATACAGGGGATTGGTCGGGTCGATGCCGCGGCCCATCTCGCAAGCTTTGTCCCACAGCGGGCTGGGCTTGTTGCCGAGTGCGGCATACAGTTCGCCGGCAACCGGCTCGAACGCTGTCGCATTCCTTTGAGCGGCATAGATTTCCAGCAGCTTGACGCGAATTTCATGGCGATCCGGATTCTTGCCAATGGCCTCCTTGAGGATTTCTTCCGCCTGCGCATCGCGACCATAGGCCATGTACACCTCGGCTTCGGCAATCGGGTCGACATCATGCGTATCGATGGTCCCCAGGCCTGCCTGGCTGAAATCGGTGAGGAAAGAGGTGTCTCCGGTATTCACGCTACCGCCCGAAGCGGCGCCAATGATCGAGTTCGGGCGCACATCGCCGCCACTCATGATGCTGTCTTCAAGTGCCGAGCCCGTGGACTTGCGGCGGCGCCCACCGCCAGCCATCATCCACCACAACACCCCGCCCAGGCCCAGCGCCGCAAGCCCGCCGCCCCAATACATGGGATTGGCCAGCAAGGGATCGAACCAGTTTCCGGCAGGCTCCGCAGCAGCAGGTGGCGGGGTTTCGGCCTTGGCGACCGGTGCAGGAGGCTTGGCCACAGCCACGGTGGGCGCAGGAATGGGGGCTGCCGCTTCAGGAACGGGAGCAGGTTCTGGTTTTGGTGCCGGAGCAGGCTCGGCAGGCGCCACTTCCTTCTTCAGCGCCTTTTCCTTCATTTCCACCAGCTTCTGCATGTCCTCAATCTGCTTTTCCAGTACGGCCACGCGCTGGCTGGATTCTTTCAGCGCTTTTTCGCGCGCCGTCGCATCGGCTTCCTGGGCACGCAGTTTTTCCTGAAGCGCACGGGTTTCATCCGCACTCTTGCCTGCAGTTGGCGGCGTAACCTTGGAGAGCTTCAATACATCTTTCTGCGCCTCGGGGGCAGGCTTGGCACGATCTTCCACTTTGGGCGTGATCTTGCCGCTGCTGGCCTGATCCGGGGCAGGCTTGGCTTCAGGGGCCGCACTCACGGCACCAGCCAGTTTCTGACGATAGGCGCGCCAGTCTTCCGCCTGCAGCTTGATCTCACGCACGGCTTCTTTCTGTGGGATGGCAGCTACCTTCTCAGCGGTGGGCATATTCAGCGACTTGCCCGCTTTCATGCGGTTCATGTTGCCGTCAAAGGCCTGTGAATTTTCGCGATACAAACCAAGCAGTGTCTGCTCCAGGCTGACGCCTGCGGGCCGCACGCGGCTGGCAATGCCCACCAGCGTATCGCCGCGCTTGATCTTCACCAGGCTCGGCATGTCGGCCTGCGGAGCGGGAGAAGGAGCAGGGGCTGCGGCGGCGGCTGGCTTGCGCGCCTCAGGCGCGGGGGCGGGAGCCTTGGGTACGATGGGTGAGGGCGTAGTCTGGGCTTTCGGGGCTGGAGCCGGCGCAGCAGCCGGTTTGGCCACGGGTGCAGCTGGCGGCGTCACGGTTACGGCAACGGGGGCAACTGTTTGCTGCGTGACCATGCCGGGCGGATCGAGCAGCATGGTGTATTCGCGCACCAGACGGCCTGACGCCCAGTTCAGTTCAACCAGCATGTCGATGAAAGGATCGTTGACCGGGCGGCTGGAGGTGACTTTCAGCACGGCCTTGCCGTTGGGCCTTTTCTCGACGGCAAAGCGGAGCGAGGACAAAACCGGGGCGTAATCGACGCGTGCATCACGGAACGCCTGGTCAGAAGCAAGATTGGCTGCCAGGCTGTCGAGTTCGGCCTTGTCAGCGGCAAACAGCTCGATTTCGGCTGCCAGCGGCTGACCCAGCGCCGAGGTGACTGACAGCTTGCCCAACCCGGCGGCATGCGCCAACAGGGGCGCGGCAATCAGGCCAGCGGCCACCAGTTGGGTCGTGAAGCGCTTCAATTTCATCCCGTTTCTCCCTAATAGCCCCGAATGACGGTGCTGTTGAATACTTGACGCCACTATTGACGGCTCGGCAGACGCAATCTTTAGTGCATAAACCGCACCAGCCCTAAGAAAGGTGTCTGCCGGGCTTATCCACTCAGGCTTCCAGGAGGATGCGCAGCATGCGGCGCAGGGGTTCTGCCGCGCCCCACAGGAGCTGATCCCCTACCGTAAACGCGGTTAAATACTGGGGGCCCATGTTGAGTTTGCGCATGCGGCCGATCGGCACGGTCAGCGTGCCCGTCACGGCTGCCGGGGTGAGCTCGTTCATGGTGATTTCACGGTCGTTCGGCACCACTTTCACCCACTGGTTGTGGGCAGCGATCAGGTTGTGGATATCGTCAAGCGGCACATCCTTGCTCAGCTTGATGGTCAGGGCCTGCGAATGGCAGCGCATCGCGCCGACGCGCACGCACAAGCCATCGATCGGGATGGGGGTGTCGCTACGACGCATGATCTTGTTGGCTTCGACCTGCGCCTTCCACTCTTCCTTGGACTGGCCGGACTCCAGCGCGACGTCGATCCACGGAATCAGGTTGCCGGCCAGCGGCACCGGCCAGGCATCGACCGGATAACGGTCGGAACGGATGAAATCGGCGACTTTTTTGTCGATTTCAAGAATCGCGGAGGCCGGATCGTCGATCAATGACTTTACTTCGGAGTGAACCGCGCCCATCTGGGAGATCAGCTCACGCATGTTGCGCGCGCCTGCACCAGAAGCCGCCTGGTAGGTCATCGGCGACACCCATTCCACCAGACCTGCATCGAACAGCCCCCCCATCGCCATCAGCATCAGCGACACCGTGCAGTTGCCGCCGACGTAGGTCTTGACACCGCTGGCGATGCCATCCTGAATCACCTGCTTATTGACCGGATCGAGAATGATGATGGCCTCGTCCTTCATCCTGAGCGTCGAGGCGGCATCGATCCAGTAGCCATTCCAGCCGGCTGCGCGCAGTTTCGGGTACACCTCTTTCGTGTAATCGCCGCCCTGGCAGGTAATGATGGTGTCGCACTGTTTCAGGTCGTCAATACTGCCGGCATCTTTCAGCGGCGGCACGTCGCGACCGATATCGGGACCCTTGCCGCCGACATTCGAGGTGGTGAAAAACACCGGCTCGATATGGTCGAAATCGCGCTCTTCCTTCATGCGCCCCATCAGCACGGAACCCACCATCCCGCGCCAGCCGATCAGCCCTACTTTCATCATGTCCGTCTCCAAAAAATCTTATCCGCGAAGGACGCGAAGGCTCGCGAAGAAAAGCACTTCCTGGCGCTTCTCCGCATCCTTCGCGGAAAAATTACAGTGCCTTGACCACCGCATCGCCCATCTCGCTGCACGACACTTTCTGCGTGCCGTCCGTCCAGATGTCGCTCGTCCGGCAGCCCTGCGCAATCACTTTCTTCACCGCATTCTCGATGCGGTCGGCGGTCACCAGGTCGGCGAAGGTGTAGCGGTACATCATCGCCACCGACAGGATGGTCGCCAGCGGATTCGCCAGGTTCTTGTCGGCGATGTCGGGCGCGGAGCCGTGGATCGGCTCGTACATGCCCTTGTTGTGCTCGTCGAGCGAGGCCGACGGCAGCATGCCGATCGAGCCCGACAGCATCGACGCCGCATCGGACAGGATATCGCCGAAGATGTTGCCGGTGACCATGGTGTCGAACTGCTTGGGCGCGCGGATCAGCTGCATCGCCGCGTTGTCGACGTACATGTGCGAGAGCGCGACCTCGGGATAGTCCTTGGACACCTCGATCATCACGTCCTTCC
>JANJUT010000066.1 GCA_024710445.1 Thiobacillus sp. | reverse complement strand
CCCGGATGGCCATCCAGGCAAGGTTAATTGGCACAAAACAGCTGGAATACTGGGCTACATTGACGAGATAATGACCGGGCGGTCATTCTGGACTATTCAGAAAAGCCGGTGACTTCCGTTGAAACACTGACCTGATCCCCGAATATGCCCAAGCTTCCACCCGAAACCAGCGACTTCATTGCAGAACTCGATACCGCAGTTGAAGCGCACATGAACTGGACGCGCCGGATTCTGCGCTTTGTCGTACTGCGAACGTCCCCTGGCGAGGACGTGCTTTCGCCCATGGCCCACGCACTCTGCCGGTTTGGAATCTGGTTCACTTCGCATCGAGCACAATTCGAGGCACTTGATGCTCAGGCCACCCACCATGTTGAGGCAGCCCACCGGGCCATGCATGACGCCATTCGCTCGATTTGCTCCGCCGTGCTTGCCGGACAACCCGGACAAAGTGCCGACCTGGAGGTATTCGAGCAATCACAGACTGAATTGCTGGGCCTGCTTGCCAGTTTCAAGACGCTGCTGCTGTCCAATGCAGCCCGATATGACCCATTAACCGGGCTCGCGTTGCGTTATGGAATCGAAAGCGACTTCGATCACTGCCAGAAAGACGCCCTGCGTAATCACAGCCTGCTCTACGTAGTGATGATCGATGTGGATCATTTCAAGCGCATCAACGACCGCTATGGCCATCCCGCAGGCGACCTGGCGTTGCGTCATCTGGCAAGCACGCTCAAACAAAATCTGCGTGGCAGTGAGCCGCTGTACCGATATGGGGGCGAAGAGTTTCTCTGGCTGATGCAATGCAAATCAGTTGAAGATGCCATGCAATCGGCACAGCGCCTGTTGAACACCATCCGAACGACGCCCATTCCGATTGCCGACGCACCGCCTGTCACACTGACTGTCACCCTCGGCCTGGCCCAGGTGGGCGCTCAAGAAGAACTCTCCAGCGCGATCAGCCGCGCCGATGCCGCTCTGTACGAAGGCAAACATTCAGGGCGTGATCGCTACGTCATCGCCAAACCCTGACGGCACCTGTCTGCTGTCCTCATGACTGGAAATGCTCGCGTTCTTTGCGCGCTCTGAGCGACGATGGCACAACCAACACACCGGGGCGTTCAAGTCCTGGCCCTAAAATAACGCAGCCTGACGCCGTTATGACTTACAGGACTGACTGTGTAGCGGAGAACCCATGGGAATCAAAAGCGATATCGAAGATGCCATCCAGGTGCACGGCGCCTGGAAAGCCAAATTCCGGGATTTTCTGAACGGCAAGGCAGGAATGGACTTGTCGGTAGTCAGCCATACCGATGCCTGCAAACTCGGCAAGTGGCTTGAAGATGGCGGGCAGCGCATGCTTTCACCCGAAAACCACGCAAAAACCTGCGTATTGCATGCCCAGTTTCATCGGGTGGTCGGTGATATCGTCAACAACATCAAGCAGAAAGATTTTGAAGCCGCGCGCCAGGCGCTTGCCTCGGCCGGGGCGTTCGACCAGGCCAGCCACGCGTTGTGCGCCTTTCTGCGGAAAATCGCCTTGCATGATGGTCGCAAGCCAGCCCAAATCCCGAATGAAGCCAAGGCATCCGCCGAGGTGCCCGCCGATGAAGCAGCAGCATCACCCAAACAGGCAACCGAACCTGCCCAGCAGCAGGGTTGACCATGGACCGCTGCGTACCAGATCGACCATAGGCCATCGCAGACTTCACACCTGAAACGAGAAGCGCTCCTCGCGAAACAGTTTCAGACAGGCCTCTGCCACCGTCAGGTCATACGCGCTACCCTTGCCACGCTCGATCTCCTTCAGGGCAGCTTCAATCCCCAGGCCCGGGCGATAGGGGCGATGCGAAGTCATGGCTTCCACCACGTCCGCCACGGTCATGATGCGCGATTCGAGCAGAATTTCATCACCCTTGAGCCCCTGCGGATAGCCCGATCCATCCATCTTTTCGTGATGCTGCAGTACGATCTCGGCAATGGGCCAGGGGAATTCCACATCCTTCAAAATGTTATAGCCGGCCAGCGGGTGGGTCTGGATCAGCATGAACTCGATATCACTGAGCTTGCCGGGTTTGGACAGGATTTCAGCGGGGATGTTGATTTTTCCTAAATCATGCACGCTGGCAGCCAGCCGGATGCCCTGGATTTTGTGCTCCGACAAGCCCATTTCCTTTGCGATTGCCACTGCCAGTTCACCCACACGGCGTTCGTGTCCGGCCGTATAGGGATCGCGCATTTCCACCGTATAGGCTATGGCACGAATGGAATCCTCCAGGCTCCTTTGCAGAATTTCCGCATGATGAAATTGGACATAGGCGGTGCGATCGCGCTCGGCGCGAGTGCGGAGCGTTTCGATGCCATAGGCGAGATCGTCGCCCAGTTCTGCCAGCAACGTGATTTCCCCCTCATCAAAGGCATCGGTTTCCGCTGCATAGATGCACAGCGCACCGATCAGCCTGCCCTCAACCGTCAATGGGTAGGAATAACTGGATGCATAGCCATGCTTCTCAGCCTGTTCGCGCCATAAGGCATAGCCCGGGTCGAGGTGTATATCGTGGACTGTCTGTGCCTTGCCCGTGCGGATAGTGCGGCCAGCCGTCCCCTGGCCACGTTCCGTGTCGGCCCATGTCAGTTTGAGCTGGGCCAGATAACCGTCTTCAACACCCACCCAGGCGATGGGCGTGATGGTCTTTTCCGGATTGTCGTCAGCGTAGCCTACCCAGGCCATGCGGTATCCGCCCTTATCGACAATCCCACGGCATATTTCCTGCAGCAGTTGCGGCTCATCGGTCGCATGCACCAGGCTCTGATTGACTGTGCTCAGGGTTTTCATGGCGCGGACAGCATGGGCCAGAGCCTGCTCCCGCGCCTTGCGCTCGCTGATGTCGATGAAACTCACCACTGCGCCAGCCAGATTGCCTTGCTCGTCGCGAACGGGCGTGCTGACATACTCGACCGGGAAGCTGCCGCCATCCTTGCGCCAGAACACTTCGTCCTCCACGCGATGCACCTCACCGTCCCGATAGGCCGCGTAAATGGGACATTCCTCGTCCGGATAGGCGCTGCCGTCGGCCCGCGTATGATGGTGCAGCCTATGCATGGGCTGACCCAGGAGTTCTTCTTCCGTCCATTGCAGCATCCCGATACCGGCCGGATTGATGAAGGTGGTTCGCCCTTCCCTGTCCACGCCGAAAATACCTTCTCCGGAGGCTTCCAGAATCTGCGTTCTGAGTCGGCTCTGCAGCCGTGCCTCGGCTGCCGCCCGCTTCCATTCCGTGATGTCGCGCGCGGTGATGGCAAGGTCCGCCCCCACCCGCACAACCTGAAGACGAAGCCACCGGGTGCCATGTGTCGGATCATCGTATGAAAACGCTTCTTCCAGCGGTGTGCCGGAGGCCAGCACGGCAATGAACTTGTCGATAAATCCTTTTGAAGCCGGGATCAGTTCACCCAGCCTGTGCCCGATGATCTGATCATGGGGCACCTCCAGCATCCGTGCCGCACGCACGTTTGCATCGGCAATTTCGAAATCGAGGATTGCATCGTGCGCGTCACGCACGGCTCTGAAAATGAACAGCCCGTCCAGGCTGGCCTCGACCGCCGAACTGAAGCGGTCCTCGGCAGCCTTGAGCGCAACCTGCGTTTGCTGATGGCTGGTTTGCGCGCGCAGCATTGCAATTCCGAAAGCCAGATCATTGGCGGATTCGCTGAATAACTTGATGATCTTCTCATCAAAGGCATCCGGATCGGCCGCGTAAATATTCAGTGCGCCGAATACCACGCCATCCTGCCGCAGCGGCAGGGCCAGCATGGCGGCATAACCATGACGCTGCGCCTGATCTTTCCAGTGCACGTAATCCGGGTCGGTCTGGACATGGTTGGAGGCGACGGCGACCCCCTGGCGGATCGCCTTGCCGGTCGGGCTGTGTCCTGATTCTGTTTCGTCACAGGTCATGCTCAGGTCGTCAAAAAAACCTTCTGGTGCATTCCAGAATGCCACCGGGTGCACGCACTTGTCCCCTTCGTGCCCGGAAAAGCCCACCCAGGCAAAAACATACCCCCCCGTTTTGACGATGCTCCGGCAGATCGCCTTGGCCAGTTCCGGCTCGGTTCTGCACTCCAGCAAGGCGCGATTACCATCCGAGAGTATGCGCAGCGCACGGCCGGCTCGTTCCAGCTTGCGTTCCCCCATTTGAACGGATTGCGCCATGGAATCGAAAACGCTGGCCAGCCGGCCGATATCGTCGCGAGTGTGAGGCAATCCTGTGCGTACAGTGCGATCACCCGTGCCGAAACGGGCGACTGCCCCGGAAAGTTTCTGCAAGGGGCCTGTCAGCAGCCGCTCGCCTCCCCAGTACACCAATGCCAGAACCAGCACCAGGATCGTCGTGACCAGGGCAAGAAAAACGACAAGTTCATGCTCTGCGGGCGCCACCACCTCTGTTTTTGGCACGCCCAGCCACAGATACATCGGGCCGGCAACCGTATCCAGCAAAGGCGTGAAAGCCGTAATGCGCACAATGCCGTCTATTTCCACCCGCTCAACCGTTCCTTGCCCATCGTGATCGGCAATGGCCTTGATGAAAAATGGCTGTGCAGCACTTTTTCCCGAAAAATGAAAAGGATCGGGGTAGCGCACAACCAGCCTTCCCTTATGATCCACGACCGCGATATGCTCGCCATTCAGCGTCGTGTTCTGCTGCAATTCCTTCTGCAGCCAATCCAGGTTAAGTGCCAGATAATAAACGCCCGTCACCTTTCCGGCAGGGTCGCGTTGCGCCTTTGCAAAGATGACAACAGGCTTGTTGAGAATGCGGCCGATCAGCACACTACTGACAACCAGCTTGTGCGACTTGAGTGCCGCTTGAAACCAGTCCCGGTCAGCCACGTTGACCTCATCGACAGCGGGAATGGCGGTGCAGGCAATATCGCCATCCGGCCGCACCCAGCCCGCCTGGTGAAACATCTGC
>JANJUT010000148.1 GCA_024710445.1 Thiobacillus sp. | reverse complement strand
ATCGATCACGGTGCCTTCCGGACAGAGTTCTACATGGGGCAATACGATGAGTTGGGGCATGGTTTTGAATCACTCGCAGTCAGGCTGCCGGGGAAATGGATTTGTACGAATGGCGAAAATGCCGTTTGTGAATTGTAACCGCGCTTGGGCTGCCGTTTCTGACTCTCGCTATTTGGCGAGGAAACGGGCTGTCGGCTTGGCTACACGCTACTGCTCAGCCGAAGGTTTCCAGTTTCTGTCCGGCCATGGCACGGCGCACGTTCTGATCCATGCGGCGCTGGGCAAACTCTGTGCTCGCCGCATTCAGCGCTTCGACCCCGCGCTTGATCGCCTGGTGGTCTGTTCCGGCCAGCAGGCTTTCCAGCGCGGCAATCCCTGCGTTGATCGCATCGGTTTCGGTCGAGTCCAGCAATGCGCCATCTTCCAGGATGGCTGCGCGGGTGGCCGCGATCAGCCCCTGTGCATCGACGATCTGCTCGTTAAGCGCGCGGGCATACATGTCCTCCTTGGCATGGGTAAACGCATCTTTCAGCATACGGGTGATTTCATCGTCTCCCAGGCCATAGGACGGCTTGACCTGTACGCTGGCCTCGACGCCGGAACTCTGCTCGCGTGCCGACACCGACAACAGACCATCTGCGTCGACCTGGAACGTGACACGAATGCGTGCGGCACCGGCAACCATCGGCGGGATCCCCCGGAGTTCAAAGCGTGCCAGTGAACGACAGTCTGCCGCAAGTTCACGCTCGCCCTGCAGCACATGCACGCTCATCGCAGTCTGGCCATCCTTGAACGTCGTGAATTCCTGAGCACGCGCGGTGGGAATGGTCGTATTGCGCGGGATGACTTTTTCGGTCAGCCCTCCCATCGTTTCCAGGCCCAGCGACAGGGGAATCACATCAAGCAGCAACCAGTCGTCACCGGAACGGTTTCCCGCCAGCACATCGGCCTGCGTCGCTGCGCCGATTGCAACGACCTTGTCAGGGTTGAGGTTGGTCAGCGGGGTCTGCTTGAAAAAATCAGCCACAGCATGGCGCACACAGGGCATCCGGGTCGAGCCGCCCACCATGACGACGCCCTTGATGTCATCCACGCTCAAATCTGCATCGCGCAATGCCTTGCGGGTCGGGGCCAGGGTCTTGTTGACCAGGCCGGTGGTCATGGCATTGAAAGCGGTTTGAGTGAGTGTTGCGTCCATCATTTCACCGGTCGACAACACGGCGGTGACACGCACATCCGTATGCTCGGTCAGCGCTTCCTTGGCGTCGCGCGCCTTGGTGAGCAGCAGACGCATGTCGCTTGCCGACAAGGGGGAAAAACGTCCTTGCTCAACCATCCAGCAAAAAATACGCTGGTCGAAATCATCCCCCCCCAGCGCTGAATCGCCATTGGTGGCAAGTACTTCGAATACGCCCTTCGACAGCTTCAGAATCGAAATGTCGAACGTGCCACCGCCCAGGTCATACACGGCGTAGACGCCCTCTGACGCATTATCGAGGCCATAGGCAATGGCTGCTGCAGTCGGTTCGTTCAGCAGGCGCAGCACATTCAACCCTGCCAGTTGCGCGGCGTCCTTGGTCGCCTGGCGCTGGGCATCATCAAAATAGGCGGGAACAGTGATCACCGCGCCCACCAGTTCGCCACCCAATGCGGCTTCGGCACGCTGGCGCAGAACCTTGAGAATTTCGGCTGAAATCTCAACCGGACTTTTCACGCCGGCGGCCGTTTTCAGTTGCACCATGCCGGGCGCATCGACAAAGCGATACGGCAGGCTGGCACTGTCATCAATGTCAGCTATGCCACGCCCCATGAAGCGCTTGACCGACACGATCGTGTTGTGGGGGTCGTTGTTTTGTGCTGCCTGGGCGGCATACCCCACTTCGACATCACAGTTGGCGTGGTAACGCACCACCGACGGTAACAGCGAATGCCCCTCCTGGTCATCCAGCACCAGCGCCAGGCCCGAGCGCACCGTGGCCACCAGCGAATTGGTCGTGCCCAGATCAATGCCCACCGCCAGCCGGTGCTGGTGCGGGGCGGTTGACATGCCGGGTTCGGCAATTTGCAGTAGAGCCATATTGTTTAGTTTTCCAGTTCTTCGTAGACATCGCCCACTTCGGCAATGAGCTTGTCCATGAAACGTAGCTGACGCACGACCTCGGAAGCAGCGCCAAAATCATGCGCCTTATCGATCAGATCCGCGAGTTGCGTCTCGATGCGTCGATGCGACATACGCAGGTCGTTTGCCAACGTATCCAGCACCGTCATGTTTTTGTCGGCACGGGCCTCCTCGATGGCCTCGCGCCACTCCATCTGCTGCATCAGGAAAGCGGGCGCCATTTTGGTGTTGCTGGCATCGAGTGCATCGATCCCCTGCAAACGCAGCAGGTACACGCCCCGATTGACCGGATGCTTGAGCGTCTGATAGGCCTCGTTGGCCTGCGTGGCCCACTGCATCGCTACCCGTTGCTCGGCTTCGGGTTTGGCTGCGAAGCGGTCCGGATGAACTGCGTTCTGCAATTCCCGATACGCCGAATCAAGCCGATCCCGGTCAAGCGCATACGATTGCGGCAGGCTGAACAATTCGAAATGATTCTGGGTTAAATCCATGTCAGGTAACCAACGCCAGGCATTAAAAACACCTGGCGCCACTTGCTTCAAACCAACTCAAGCGTGCCGCAATCAGACGTTGAACGACTCGCCGCACCCACATTCATTCTTGACATTCGGGTTGTTGAATTTGAAGCCTTCGTTGAGGCCTTCCCGGGCGTAATCCAGTTCGGTACCGTCGAGATAAGTCAGACTTTTCGGGTCAACAAACACGGTCACACCATGGCTGGTGAAAACCTCGTCACCCTCAGGCACCACGTCCGCAAACTCCAGCTTGTAAGCCATGCCGGAGCAGCCTGTGGTACGCACGCCAAGGCGGATGCCGATACCGCTGCCGCGTTTGGCAAGATAGTTGGTGACGTGTTGTGCCGCGCGCTCGGAAAGAGTCACCGCCATGATTTACTCCAGACCTTTTTTCTGCTTGTAATCGCTGACCGCAGCCTTGATGGCATCCTCGGCCAGAATCGAACAGTGGATTTTCACCGGTGGCAACGCAAGTTCTTCAGCGATGGCCGTGTTCTTGATTTCCATGGCCTGATCAAGTGTCTTGCCCTTGACCCACTCGGTCACCAGCGAGGACGAAGCAATCGCCGAACCACAACCGTACGTCTTGAACTTGGCGTCTTCAATGCGGCCGTCGGCACCGACCTTGATCTGCAATTTCATCACGTCGCCGCAGGCGGGCGCGCCCACCATGCCGGTCCCCACGCCATCGTCGTCCTTGGTGAACGAACCCACGTTGCGGGGGTTTTCGTAATGGTCGAGTACTTTATCGCTGTAGGACATTATGTGTTCTCCTAACTTCAAATTCCGTTGCGGCCCACCGGCTGCAACCAGTTAATTCAGTGTGCGGCCCACTGCACACTATTCAGATCGATGCCTTCCTTGAACATTTCCCACAGAGGGGAAAGCTCGCGCAATTTGCCGATCTTTTCATGCAACAGCTTGATGGCGTAATCGACTTCTTCCTCGGTCGTAAAACGCCCGATCGAGAAACGGATCGAACTATGCGCCAGTTCGTCGCTGCGGCCCAGGGCACGCAGCACGTAGGACGGTTCCAGGCTGGCCGAAGTACAGGCCGATCCGCTTGATACCGCCAGATCCTTGATCGCCATGATCAACGATTCACCTTCAACGAAATTGAAGCTGACGTTGAGGTTATGCGGCACGCGCTGGTCCATGTCACCGTTCAGGTGGACTTCCTCGATATCCTTGAGGCCGTTGTAGAGACGGTCACGCAGCATGCGGATGCGCTCGTTCTCGGTCGCCATTTCTTCCTTGGCGATGCGGAAGGCCTCGCCCATGCCGACGATCTGATGCGTGGCCAGGGTACCCGAACGCATGCCACGCTCGTGACCGCCGCCGTGCATCTGCGCTTCCAGACGCACGCGCGGCTTGCGGCGCACGTACAGCGCACCGATGCCCTTGGGGCCGTAGGTCTTGTGTGCCGAGAACGACATCAGATCGACCGGCAGTTTGGCGAGGTCGATCGGCATCTTGCCGGTGGCCTGAGCCGCATCGACATGGAAAATTACACCCTTCTCGCGGCAGATCTTGCCGATGGCTTCAATATCCTGAATCACGCCGATTTCGTTGTTGACCGCCATCACCGAGACCAGCACGGTGTCCGGGCGGATCGCCGCGCGCAGCACATCCAGATCAAGCAGGCCGTTTTCCTTGACGCCCAGATAGGTTGCCTCGAAGCCCTGGCGTTCCATCTCGCGCACGGTGTCCAGCACCGCCTTGTGCTCGGTGCGCACGGTGATGATGTGCTTGCCTTTGGTGCCGGCGTAGAAATGGCCTGCGCCCTTGATGGCCAGGTTGTTCGATTCGGTTGCGCCCGAGGTAAACACGATTTCCTTGGGGTCAGCCCCGACCAGCGCGGCCACATTCGCACGTGCCTCTTCCACCGCCTTGTCTGCTGTCCAGCCATAAGGGTGTGAACGTGAGGCCGGGTTGCCGAATTCCTCGGTCAGATAAGGAATCATCTTCGCGGCCACGCGCGGATCGACCGGAGTAGTGGCGGAATAATCGAAATACAGTGTCTTCATCGTTTTATCCAAGTTGAATCATTCAAGCAGCCAGCGTGATCTTCGATGCACGACGGTCCTGCAATACCTTGTCCTTGCATTCATCCTGTTTGGCCACCAGCGTGGCCAGCGTTACGTTGTCCAGATAGTCG
>JANJUT010000048.1 GCA_024710445.1 Thiobacillus sp. | reverse complement strand
GGCTGACCGATTTTGCCGCGGGCAACAAGGCCTACATCCTGCGTACCGTGGGTGGCAAACAGGAACGCCTCGGCGTACGTCTGGATGACCTGCTGAAGGGTGGCGATATTTCGGCCAACGTCGACATGCGTCCGGGCGATGTGCTGGTGGTGCCTGAAAGCCTGTTCTAAGCGTAACTGCGCCGCTTTATGCGGCGCTTGTGCCCAAGCCGCAGGCTGTCGGGCGCTTTTTGATGGAACAACCGCATGGATCAAGTGTTGCAGCAAATTCTGGGCTACGCCAAGGCCGCCTGGCAACGGCGCTGGTGGGGCGTCGTGGTGGCCTGGCTGGTGTGCATCGTCGGCTGGACCTGGGTGATGATCATTCCGGATCGTTATGAAGCATCGGCACGCGTGTATGTGGATACGCAAACCCTGCTGAAGCCGTTGCTGTCCGGACTGGCGGCCGAACCCAATGTGGAGCAGCAGATCAAGCTGATGACGCGTCAGCTGGTGAGTCGCCCGACCCTGGAAAAAGTCGCGCGCATGACCGATCTGGACGTGAAGGCCAAGACGCCCGAGCAGACCGAATCCATGCTGAATAGCCTGGCAGGCAAGATTTCCATTGCGGATGCCGGGCGGGAAAACCTGTATACCATCAGCTATCAGGACGCCAACGGCGACCTGGCCAAGAAAGTGGTGCAGTCGCTGCTGACCATTTTTGTGGAAAGCAGCCTGGGCAAGACCCGCCAGGACATTTCCAGTTCACAGCGGTTTATCGAAGAGCAGTTGCAGCAGTATCAGCAAAAGCTGACCGACGCAGAAAATTCGCTCAAGGAATTCAAGCAGAAGCATATTGGCATGATGCCGGGACAGGGCGGCGATTATTACGCCAAGCTGGCGGAAACCTCGGCACAGCTGCGGCAGGCGCAGCTGGATCAGCAGGAAGCGGCGAATCGTCGCAACCAGCTCAAGCGCCAGCTGGCTGACGAAGAGCCCGAGCTTAATGCCGCAGCAGCGGCAGGCCCGGCCAATAGCGAGACCGATAGCCGGATTCAGGCGCTGGAAAAGCAGATGGATCAACTGCGCCTGCAATACACCGATCTGCATCCCGATATTCAGTCGACCAAGCGCCTGATCGAAAAGCTCCAGGCACAGAAGAAAGCCGAAATCGCGCAGCGCAAGGCCGATCCGGCGGGGTCCAAGATTCAGAACCCGGTTTATCAGCAACTTACTATCGCCATTGCCGAAGCGGACGCGACCGTTTCAGCGCTGGGCGCACGCGTCAACGAATACCAGCGCCGGTTTGGCGAACTCCGCAACGCATCCAACATGATTCCGCAGGTTGAGCAGGAATACACCCAACTGACACGGGACTATGAAGTGTATCGCCAGAATTACGATGCCCTGCTGAAGCGACGCGAGTCCGTCACCATGTCGGGCGAAGTCGAAAGCAAGACCGATACGGTGGATTTCCGCGTGATCGACCCGCCTTTTGTCCCCAGCCAGCCGGCATGGCCGAATCGTCCGTTGCTTTTGTCGCTGGTGACGCTGGCAGGATTGGCTGCCGGGGTTGCCGTTGCTTTCCTGTTGAGCCAGTTGCGCCGTACCGTGACCGATCGCCGGGTGCTGCGTGAACTGACCGGCCTGCCGCTGCTGGGTGCCGTGTCACGGGTGGAGACGGATGAAACCCGCCGCCGCAAGCGCAAGGGTCTGCTGACCTATCTGGCTGCGCTGGGCAGCCTGATTGCCGCGTATGGTGCAGTGATGGTTGTGCAACTCGTCATCTCGCGTGCGGGCTAGGAGAAATCATGAGCATTATTGAAAAAGCAGCAGGCAAGATCGGGTCCGGGGCGGCCCAGTCCTCTGCCGGAAGCAGCCATACGCAAGATGCCAGCCTGATCGAAAATGCGCTGAACAAGCAGCGCGGCAGCCAGCAGGCTACCCCGTTTGTGGCCACGCCGGTGGAGCCGATTTTCAGCGCGCCGGGTTCTGATGCGGATGTGCTGGAAGGCAACAGTCAGGTGCAATCGATCAATCTGGCACGACTGCATCGCATGGGCGTGGTGTCGCCGGATGCCGAGAAAAGCCAGATCGCCGAGGAGTTTCGCATCATCAAGCGCCCGCTCATTGCCAATGCCTTTGGGCAGGGCACCGCGCGGGTCAAGAACGGCAACCTCATCATGGTGACCAGTTCGCTGCCGGGCGAAGGCAAGAGCTTCTGCGCCATCAATCTCGCAATCTCGATGGCAATGGAAATGGACCGCACCGTGTTGCTGATCGATGCGGACGTCGCCAAGCCACGCGTGCCGGAATACCTCGGTATTCATGCCGACAAGGGCCTGCTGGACGTGTTGCAGGACAAGGATCTCAAGCTGTCCGACGTGCTGATCCGGACCGATATCGCCAAGCTGAGCGTGCTGCCTGCGGGCCGCACCTACAAGCGGGCGACTGAACTGCTGGCCAGTGCGGCCATGACCCGGCTGGTCGAGGACATCGGCAATCGCTACCCGGACCGTATCATCCTGTTCGATTCGCCGCCGCTTCTGGCCACCAGTGAATCGAGCGTGCTGGCTACGCATATGGGTCAGATCGTCATGGTGGTCGAGGCCGAAAAAACCTCGCAGGAGGCCGTGCGCGAAGCCCTCAGCCACATTCAATCGTGTGAAGTGGTGGGCATGCTACTGAACAAAACCACCCCGACTCCGGGTGCAGATTACTACTATGGTTACTATGGCAGCTACGGCAAATAAGCACCGTCCACGCAGCGCGTGGTTCGGGTTGAACGGCCAGACGCCCTTCGCCGGCGTCCTTCCTGTTTTTCTGGCAATGGCCCTGCCATTGGCTGCGCACGCCACCGACTGGCGTCTGACGCCAACCGTGGGCGCATCCGCCACCTACAGCGACAACGCGAATCAAAGCGCGACCAACCCGGAAGACGCGCTGATCCTGAGCGTGACGCCAGGCTTTTCGCTGCGCTCCGTCGGGTCGCGCCGGGTGCAGGCTACGCTGCAGTATGGCCTGAGTGCGGTCGAGCGCTTCGGCAACAACGAAAGCAATGACCTGAACCACAACCTGAACGCCGCCGGCAAGGCAGAACTGGTCGAGGACTTTCTGTTCATCGATGGCAATGCCCGCATTTCGCAGGAACTGATTTCGCTGCTGGGCTCGCCTGCCGATGCCGACGTCAACAGCAGCAACCGCGCCACTGTCGGCACCTATTCGATCAGCCCCTATATCCAGAAACGCCTGGGCAGCTTTGCCAACACGCTGGTTCGCTACACCGCCAGCGGGGCGATTTTCGAAAATGACGTGGCGGCGCAATCCGCGTCGAACTCGCTGACGGCTGAATTGAATAGCGGACCGCGTTTCAACGACCTCAGCTGGGGCCTCAATTACTCCATCCGCAAAACGCAAAATGACAATGCAGCCGATACCACCTTCGAGCGCGCCAACGCGCAACTGGGTTATGCGCTGACGCGCAAATTCCGGGTGTTCGGCACGGTGGGGCAGGACTGGAACGATTACCTCAGCGCTTCTGGAACCGACGGTTCATCCTATAGCATGGGGTTCGGCTGGTCGCCTACGCGCCGCACCAGTGTCGAAGCTTCGGTGGGTGAGCGCTATTTTGGCCGTACATTCAGCTTTACAGGTAGCCATCGCACCCGGCTTTCCCAATGGAATGTTCGTTATTATGAAGATGTGAGTGATATATCGCAGCGGCTACTTGATCAAAGTGGTGAGCTATATTTTGTGTGTTCAACACTCCCTCACTTTCCCCCTGCTGCCGACCTTGCGGACGTGCCCCCACCTAATTGCAGTGGGCCATATCCCGCTGGGCAGTTGGCGGCGGTATACCAAAGAATTTACGGTGTTTCGAGCGATGCTTTAATCGCAGCAGGATTTCCCACTTCGCTTGCCAGTGGCGTCTTCATCATCAAGAGTCTGACAGCCGGGATGTCCTGGGATATCAGACGTCTGAGCTTTGGGTTATCTGCACAAGATACCCGACGCCTATATCAGCTGTTTGGTGATGCGGAGGACCATGTACAAGGCATAACCGGCTTTGTCAGTTATCGTTTGTCACCCAAGACCACTGCACGAAGCGGTCTGTCGCTTACCCGGAATAGCAGCGATGGTGCTCTGACAGGTGGCGCGGCACGAGAAGACGATTTGCTTAGTCTCGATCTGGGCCTGAATCACCGATTTGCCGAGGCGCTCAACGGCGCGTTGACTTTCCGCCATACGCAACGGGATTCAAACGCAGCGAATTCCGATTACGAAGAAAACAGCCTCACCGCCACGGTCAATATGCGCTTCTGACCGGCCTGCCCGAATGGCATGGCCATTGCTTCGCACTGTGTGTGAACAGTGGCTGTGCCCCACTCAGAAAACGGATCGTCCATGTACGAAGATTATTACCGCTTTAGTGCCAAGCCGTTTCAGCTCAATCCCGACCCGCGTTTTTTCTTCGGGTCGAAGGGGCACAAGCGCGCGATGGCCTATCTGGATTACGGCCTGTCGCTGGGCGAAGGCTTTATCGTTATCACCGGCGAAGTCGGTGCGGGCAAGACCACTTTGGTGCGCAACCTGTTCCGGCAGCTTGAATCGCACAACCTGATTGCGGCGCAGCTGGTATCGACCCAGCTGGATGCCGAAGACACGCTGCGCAGCGTGGCCGCCTCGTTTGGGCTGGAGCATGAAGGGCTGACCAAGTCGGCCCTGCTCAAGAACCTGGAAGACTTTCTGGGTGCGGCGACACGCCAGGGCAAGCGTGCCCTGCTGGTGGTGGACGAGGCGCAGAACCTGACGCCGCGCGCGGTGGAGGAGCTGCGCATGCTGTCCAACTTCCAGAACGACGAACGTTCGCTGATCCAGACCTTCCTGCTGGGACAACCCGAGTTTCGCGGCATTCTGCAAAGCCCGGACATGCAGCAATTGCGTCAGCGCGTGGTGGCCTCGTATCACCTGGGGCCGCTCGATGCCGACGAGACCCGTGGCTATATCGAGCACCGTTTGCGCACCGTGGGCTGGAAGGGCACGCCAGGATTCGACGATGAGGCGTTTGCCGAACTGCACCGGTTCACCGGCGGCATCCCGCGACGCCTGAACACCACCTGCGACCGTTTGTTGCTGTTCGGGTTTCTTGAAGAAAAAAACCACTTTGGCGCAGCCGAGGTGAACGAAGTGATCTCCGATCTGAAAAGCGAAGTCGCGCACCAGGATTTCCAGGGCTCCACCGGCGTCAGCCATCAAGCACCGGCAGCCGGGGCTTTGCCCAACGAAGACACCCTGCGCCTTGCGCAACGTGTCGAGCAGATGGAGCGATCGATCAACCGCATCCTGCCCATTGTGCGCAAGATTCTGTACACCGTGAGTGAACGCCACGCAGAGATGGACGAGAGCCTGCCACCCGATCATCCGGACGCTACGCATTAGGGGTGGCCATGACACAGGTTTTATGCGTCGCGGGCGCACGCCCCAATTTCATGAAAATCGCACCGGTGATGGCAGCACTGGCCGAGGCCGGCATTGCCGCACAATTGCTGCACACGGGACAACATTACGACGTAGCGATGAGCGACAGCTTTTTTGCCGACCTTGGCATCCCGCGTCCGGATCACCATCTGGAGGTGGGTTCCGGCAGTCATGCCGTGCAGACCGCCGAGGTGATGAAACGCTTTGAACCCGTATTGGAAAGCGTGCGGCCGCAGGCCGTTCTGGTGGTGGGCGATGTGAATTCCACGATTGCCTGTGCGCTGGTGGCGGCCAAGCGTGGCGTGCGCGTGATCCACGTCGAGGCAGGGCTGCGCAGCTACGACCGCGGCATGCCGGAAGAAATCAACCGCGTGCTCACCGATCAGATATCCGACCTGCTGTTCATTACCGAAAAGAGTGCGCTCGCCAACCTGCAACGCGAAGGAATCGATCCGGCACGGGTGGAATTTGTCGGCAACGTGATGATCGACACACTGTACCGCAACCTCGAGCATGCGGTGCCGGCCAGCCAGACCCTGGGAACCGCACTGACAGGCTACGCAGTACTGACGCTGCACCGTCCCTCCAATGTCGACGATCCGGCCACACTTGCTGCGCTGCTTGATGTGGTGGCCGAAATCAACCGCAGCCTGCCGGTGGTGCTGCCCCTGCATCCCCGAACGCGCAGCAATATCGAAAAATTCGGATTCATGGCCAGGCTGGATGGCCTGCATATTCTGCCCCCCCTGGGTTACCTGGAAATGCTGGGCCTGATGCGCGATGCCAGGCTGGTGCTGACCGATTCCGGCGGCATCCAGGAAGAAACCACCGCGCTCGGCGTGCCCTGTCTTACCTTGCGCGAGAACACCGAGCGCCCAATCACGATTGCGGAGGGGACCAATACCCTGGTCGGCCCTGACCCGGATGCGATTCGCGCAGCCTTCCGCGAGGTGATGGCAAATGGCGGCAAGGCGGGGCGGATTCCCGAATACTGGGATGGCCGCGCGGCCATGCGCATTGCGCATACGCTAAAAACCTGGCTGCCGGCGCCGAAAGGCGTGAAGGTGGCGTAAATGGCGGCAATCAGGAATGCCACGATAAAAAATGCAATGTCGATCGACGTCGAGGATTACTTCCAGGTGTCTGCGTTTGCGCCGCATATCCGGCGTGAAGACTGGGACAGCCTGCCGTGCCGGGTCGAGCGCAATGTCGATGTGATTCTCGGCCTGCTCGACGAGGCCCATGCCAAGGCAACGTTCTTCACCCTGGGCTGGATTGCCGAGCGCTATCCTCAGGTGGTGCGCCGCATTGTCGACGGCGGCCATGAACTCGCCAGCCATGGTTACGGCCACCAGCGTGCGTCGGATCTCACCCCCGAGCAGTTTCGTGACGACATCACCCGTGCCAAGCACATTCTTGAAGACCTGGGCGGGGTGGCCATACGCGGCTACCGTGCGCCGAGTTTCTCGATCAACCGGGAAAACTGGTGGGCGGTACAGGAACTGGAGAATGCGGGCTACGTGTATAGCTCAAGCATTTATCCGGTGCGCCACGATCATTACGGCATGCCGGACGCACCGCGTTTCCCCAATCATCCCAATGGCGAGCACGGCATTCTGGAATTGCCGCCGACCACGCTGTCGCTGATGGGCCGCAACCTGCCTGCTGCCGGCGGCGGCTGGTTTCGATTGCTTCCTTATTCCGTATCGCGCTGGATGCTGCGTCGCGTCAACGCGCAGGACCAGGCGTCCTGCATGTTCTATTTCCACCCCTGGGAACTCGATGCCGGGCAACCCCGCCAGTCCGGTTTGTCGGCCAGGACGCGCTTTCGTCATTACGTGAATCTGCACCGGATGCCGGACAGGCTGCGCCAATTGTTGACCGATTTTGAATGGGACCGCGTTGACCGTGTGTTCCTGCCTGCCCATTGAACCGGCAGGCTGAACCCTTCACCCAAACCGCCGCCGCATCGGCTGATGTCACGGTTCGCCTGTTGACCGCGAACGATACGGTACGCTGGGATGCCTATGTGCTGACCCATCCGGACGGCACTTTTTTTCACCGTGCAGGCTGGCGGCGGGTGATCGAGGATGCTTTCGGCCACCGCACGCATTTTCTGCTGGCCGAACGTGACGGCGACATGATTGGCGTGTTGCCGCTGGCCGAAATCAACAGCTGGTTGTTTGGCCACAGTCTGGGTTCACTGCCGTTCTGCGCCTATGGCGGCATCCTGGCCGACAACGATGCCGCCTATCGCGCGCTTGATGAGGCAGCACAGGCGCTCGCGATCAAGCTCAAGGTGGGGGCGCTCGAATGCCGCAATCAGGTTGCCCAGCATGCGCACTGGCCGACCAAGGATTTGTACGTCACCTTCAAGAAAGCCATCGAGCCGGAAGTCGACGCCAATATGAACGCCATCCCGCGCAAACAGCGGGCGATGGTACGGAAGGGCATCAAGGCCGGCCTGATCGGTGAAATCGATACCGACACCACGCGGTTTTTCCAGGCCTATTCAGCCAGCGTGCATCGTCTGGGCACGCCCGTGTTCTCGCGAACGTTTTTCAAGCTGCTGAAAGACGAGTTTGGCGACGATTGCGAAGTGCTGACCATCACGCTGAATGGCGCAGTGATTGCCAGTGTGATGTCGTTCTATTTTCGTGACGAGGTGTTGCCGTATTACGGAGGCGGGACGGATGCCGCACGCGCCGTGGCGGGCAACGATTTCATGTACTGGGAGTTGATGCGCCGTGCCTGCGAGCGCGGGCTTAAGGTGTTCGATTTCGGCCGCAGCAAGCGCGGCACCGGTTCGTTCGATTTCAAGAAGAACTGGGGCTTTGAACCGACGCCGCTGTACTACGAATATTTTCTGGTGACCGACAAAACGGTTCCGGACATCAATCCGCTCAATCCCAAATACCGCCTCTTCATCCAGGCCTGGAAGAAAATGCCGCTGGCGCTCGCCAACGTGATCGGGCCCCATATCGTCAAGAATCTGGGGTGAGGCGTGAAAGAGGGGCTACTGTTTCTCGCGCATCGCATCCCTTTTCCCCCAAACAAGGGCGACAAGATTCGCTCGTTCCACCTGCTGCGCCATCTCAGTGAGCGCTATGCCATTCATCTCGGAGCTTTTGTCGACGATCCCGATGACTGGCGCTATCAGGACGCACTCAAGCCATATTGCGCCTCGATCAAGTTGTTGCCGCTGAACCAGCGGCACGCAAAGCTGGCGAGCCTGACCGGCCTGCTGAGCGGTGAGGCGCTGACGCTGCCGTATTACCGCAACCGTGAACTCAAGTGCTGGGCCGGTGAATTGGCCGCTTGCGGCAAAGTGACGCGCGGGCTGGCCTTTTCCTCGGCGATGGCGCAGTTCATGCCGGACGCGATCAGGCATCGCGTGCTGGATATGGTCGATGTCGATTCCGACAAGTGGACCCAGTACGCAGCGACACAGCGCTGGCCGCTTTCGTGGGTGTATGCGCGAGAGGGCCGCAAGCTGGCTGAATGGGAGGCGCACATGGCCGAAGGCTTTGATGCCACCCTGCTGGTGTCGCAAGCCGAGGCGGCCTTGTTGCGGCAGCGTGCCCCTCGCGCACACCATAAAATCAGTGCGTTCGAGAACGGCGTGGATGCGGATTATTTTTCGCCCGCGCGCGACTATGCCAATCCGTACGCGACTGATGTTCAGGGAATCGTGTTCACCGGCGCCATGGATTACTGGCCGAATATCGATGCCGTCACCTGGTTTGCCCGGCAGATATTTCCTGCTGTGCGGGAGGCGGTGCCGGGTGCGCAGTTCACCATCGTCGGCAGCCGGCCGGCCGAAGCGGTCAATGAACTGGCACGCGAGTCTGGCGTGACGGTCACCGGCAGCGTACCCGATGTCCGGCCTTATCTGGCGCACGCAGCCTGCGCCGTTGCCCCGCTGCGCATTGCCCGTGGCGTGCAGAACAAGGTGCTCGAAGCGATGGCGATGGCGCGGCCGGTTGTGGCCAGCGCCCAGGCAGCCGAAGGATTGCGTGCCCAGGCGGGCCGTGATTTCATTCTGGCGCAGGGCGAGGCCGGGTTTGCGCAAGCGGTCGTGGCTCAACTGCGAACGGCCACGTCTGCCGCCGGTGCGCGTGACTGTATCCTGGCGCATTACGACTGGGCTCATAATCTGAGCGCGATCGATTCCCTGTTTGAGGGCGCTCCAACTGACGTGCCACCGGTCACCCCTCCCGTTTTTGAGATTGCCCAAACATGAGTGCTCTGTCCGATACCCTGAATGTTCCCTCACGCAGCGAGTGGTTGCGCGCGGGCGCACTGACCCTGGGCACATTG
>JANJUT010000037.1 GCA_024710445.1 Thiobacillus sp. | reverse complement strand
CAGACCTGCCGACGATACGCTGGCGGCTGGCATCGAGCTTCCCGAAAAACCTCGACACCATCTATGGGGCGGCGGAAACCCTGAGCAAACGGGTGGCCGCCCTCACCGGGGGCAAATTCCAGATCCGCGTGTTCGCCGGCGGTGAACTGGTGCCCGGCCTGCAGGTGCTCGATGCGGTCGGCAACGGCACCACGGAATGCGGCCACTCCGCGGGCTACTACTACGTCGGCAAGAATCTTGCGCTTGCATCACCGCCGGGCTGGTGTAGTTTTCCGACGCGATCAGCTCGATATGGTCCTGCTGGCGCTGGTCTTCTTTCTGAATTGCTGCCCACAGGTCGGGGTCGGTCTTGGCGAGGGTGTCTTGGCGGTTGAACATGGTAGTGGAGGCTGGGCTTGAAAGGCCCGCATTTTAACACGCGGCGGTTTTTGCAGCGGCTCGTATAATCGTCCGAAACGGAGGAAAACCCATGCAAAGACGAGATTTTCTGGCTGGCGCCGGGGTGGCTGCGATATTGCCGATGGCGGCCGCGCAGGCCGCAGACTTGCCGACGATACGCTGGCGGCTGGCCTCGAGCTTCCCGAAAAACCTCGATACCATCTATGGGGCGGCTGAAACCCTGAGCAAACGGGTGGCCGCCCTCACCGGGGGCAAATTCCAGATCCGCGTGTTTGCCGGCGGTGAACTGGTTCCCGGTCTGCAGGTGCTCGATGCGGTCGGCAACGGCACCGCCGAATGCGGCCACTCGGCCGGCTACTACTACGTCGGCAAGAACCTCGCGCTGGCCTTCGATACCGCCGTGCCCTTCGGTTTGACGGCGCGGCAGCAGAATGCCTGGATGTATGCCGGCGGCGGCATCGAAGCTTTGCGCACGCTCTATGCCAAATACAATGTATTGCAGTTCCCCGGCGGCAACACCGGCACCCAGATGGGCGGCTGGTTTCGCAAACCGATCAAGTCGCTCGCCGACCTGCGCGGGCTGAAGATGCGCATCCCCGGCATTGGCGGCCAGATCATGGCGAAGCTCGGCGCCGTGCCGCAGACCCTGCCCGGCGGCGACATCTACCCCGCGCTCGAACGCGGCGCCCTCGACGCCGCCGAATGGGTCGGCCCCTACGACGACGAGAAGCTCGGCTTCCACAAGATCGCCAAACACTATTACTACCCCGGCTGGTGGGAAGGCGGGCCGCAGCTGAGTTTCTACGTCAATCAGGCCAGCTGGAAAGCCCTGCCCGAAGTGTTCCGCCAGGCCTTCGAAGTCGCCACCGCCGAAGCCAACCAGCTGATGCTCGCGCAATACGACGCCAAGAATCCGCCCGCCTTGCTGCGACTGGTGGGGCAGGGCGTCGAGCTGCGCCCGTATCCCAAGGACGTGATGCTCGCCGCGCGCCGCGCCACCTTCGAACTGTATGAGGAAGAAGCGAAGACCAATCCCGACTTCGCTGCCATCTACCGCCCGTGGAAAGCCTTCCGCGACACCGAGTTCCAGTGGTTCAAGGTCAACGAAGCGGCGTATGCGAATTTCAACTATTACGTGAAGTGAAGTTTTTCACCCCTCGCCCGCAAGCGGGAGAGGGGCCGGGGGAGAGGGCGTGCGTTTGCCAGCGTACACTCCCCCAAATAAACAGAGAGGCCCCCATGAACAAACTTGACCAGCTCATCACCACTTTCGACCTCGGCCTGCGCACCGTCTTCGCCAGCCCGCACGCCGGCCGCCCCTATCCCGGCGCCGGTCCCGAGGCCGAGCTCTCCGAAGCCGAAAAAGCCCAGGCCGCCGCGCTCATGCGCGTCAACCATGTCGGCGAAGTCTGTGCGCAGGCGCTGTATGCCGGGCAGTCGCTGACGGCAAAAAATCAGGCTGTGCGTGCCGAACTCGAACAGGCCGCCAAAGAAGAAACCGACCACCTCGCCTGGTGCGAACAACGCATCAACGAACTGGGCGGCCGCAAGAGCCTGCTCAATCCGCTGTGGTTCGGTGGCGCATTCGGCATGGGGATCGTCGCCGGCCTCCTGGGCGACAAATGGAACCTCGGTTTCCTCGCCGAAACCGAGCGCCAGGTCGAAGCCCACCTCGACGGCCACCTGCAGCAGTTGCCGGAAGCCGACGCCAAAAGCCGCGCGGTGGTCGAGCAGATGAAGGTCGACGAAGCCCAGCACGCGCAGACCGCGGTCGACCACGGCGGTGCGCCACTGCCGACGCCGGTGAAGATGGCGATGCGCTTTGCGGCGGATGTGATGCGGCAGACGGCGAGCCGGATTTAGGGTGGGCGGGTTTGCTAATGGCTTCGCGCTAAAGGAGCAGAAGCCCAGTCCTGGACTGGCAGAATGAGTCAGATTGGATTTGTTTGAGCGGCTCGAATCGACCCGTTGCAGGCATCGAACCTCGGCCTGCCCCAAGTCTGAAATCAGCGGTAGAGCCGCCATCCAAACATTAGAAGCGGATGCCGGGTCATCGGCCGAAGCAGACCGATGCGCCCAGCGTCTGTATTATCAACGCATATGCGGACAATTAATCTGGGTGACCCCAATATGAATCAATCAGTTACCGTACCTAAGCGTGTTCTGCGAATCTTAATAATGCTGACCGCTGGGTCTGGTGAATAACTGTTAGCGGGATGAAGGTCAGGCTATGGATGGCTGCGGACTAGGTTGCGTGATCTTTATCTGGGTAGGCTTGCTATGGCCTGTACTCGTTACCCTGGCATTTATGGCAACAAAGGGGGCCTCTATCTCTCGAAAGGGCAAGTATTTCCTCGCTAGCGTGTTTGTTGGCTACTTGTTATTTATTGTTGGTAACGTCTTGGCGGCATGGCTTGCTAGAGCGCTCATTGACACAATACAACCAGTAGTAACAAGTGTTTTCTTAGTCACTGCAATTTTGCTTTACGTGCCGCCAGTAATATCTACATACTTCATTGCAAAGAGGTACAGATGAACCGGGTGGCAAAACGCGCTAACAATTCGGTCGACCTCTCTCCCTTCGGCCACTGGACGCTGCGCGATAAGGCCGCGCAGCGCCGGTCACCTCCACGCTAGACGTCAGCAACAGACCATGCCGACCTTGTCGTTTATGCGGAATTACATGCAGGTAATTCAAGGAACACAGCTCTGCATCGACCAGAAGCTCCTGATGCCGGCGCTCATCTTGATATATACGTTAATAGATACTCTTGCGTGGGCCTCATCATCCAACAAGAAGGCTCCCGTCCGACGCCGCTTCGAAGCATGGGTTACAGAATGGATCGGTTCTCGCCTTCCCTGCTCGGCCACCGAGCTTTACGCCGCGCGGTGCGGCATCCTGCACACATTGACGAGCAAAGCTGATCTGACCACTTGCGGAAATATACGAGAGGTCGCGTATGCTTGGGGTGCTGCAAAGAGTAAAGATCTTCAAGCAACAATCGATCACATGGGCAAGACTAAGGTCGTTGCCGTTCATGTGAATGAATTATTTCAAGCAGTCCGCGAGGCCATGGCTGACATCCTAGAGAAAGCGGAATCCGACGCTTCGCTCGGGGCATGCCTGAATGAGGCAGCCTCCTTTCACTTGGTTAACAAAGGCCCCGAGCTAGTTGCGCAGTACTTGAGGCAGGTTCGAAATGAGTCTGGTGTCTAACAACGCGTTGCAGTCTGTCGGTCCTCGCTCCGCTTGGCCCGCCGCTGAACACGGCCGTGACTGTCCGCTTGGGGACATAGGGCGGTCTTTCTAATTTGTTATCCAGACCGGCCGCTCCTGGCCGATTGCTGTCTTAAAAGGAGCCGCTTGATTTCGTACTGTTTGTTTTCAAGCTGCCCTTTCAAATATAAACCCCCCCTTTTCGCGCATCGGCCTATGATCGACATGTGCTGTATTTGCGCGTGTTGGCAAACCAGCTTTCTGAAGCCACTGCAAGGAGCATGATCATGGCAAAAGGCCAGTTGCGCAGTAACAAGGAAACCAAGAAACCCAAGAAACCGAAACAGGTTGTGGTGCCGATGGGATCGATCATTCCCCCATCCAAAGCAGCCAAGCCTGCGAAGCCCCAGCATTGAGTGTTGGGAGGGCCAAGTAAAAACGCCACCGAGCAGGTGGCGTTTTTACTTCTGAATGCTGGGCTGGCTCAAAGGTCATGCAGCCGGATCGGTTTTGCATGGCGCATGCATTGCAAGCCGAGGTACTGCACTTCCTGGAATCCGAGCCTGGACGTGTCGGGTGAAGCCTCTGTACGATTCAAAAAGGCAGCCCGAATATCAGGGTGTAAACAGCGCCAACGGCAAATGTGGCGTGCAGGAAAATAATGCTCCTGGGCAGGATCCCTTTTCGCCTGATAAGGAAATACAGCGCCGTGCCTCCCAGAATCGTTAGCGCCAACAAGCCAACCGCATATTTCAACGTCTGACTGCTTTCATTGCCTGTCAGGATGGCGGCAAGCAACAGCAGGGTAGCGAGTGCACCTGCGCGTCCATGCAGCAGCCCGATATCAAACGGTGTGTTTTTTTCAGCCAGACGTACATACGCGGTCAAGGCGCCGCCAACAAGGGCGCAAACCAGTATCACCAATGCTGTGATTGCCATGCCGGATTCCGGTAGCTGCATGTTTTTATCCTTTGCCTTGATGGCGTCATATTAAGCCATTCCGGGTTTTCCCTGGACAGCCAAATGGCGACAATAGCCAGCATATGGTCACCGCCACTTTCCGCTTCTACGAAGAGCTGAACGATTTCCTCGCGCCCAGGCGGCGCAGGCAGGCGTTCACCGTGTCGTGCGCGGAGGCGGCGACGACCAAGCACATGATCGAGGCGCTGGGGGTGCCGCACACCGAGGTGGAGCTGATTCTGGTGAACGGCGAATCGGTGGATTTCAGCCGGCGGCTGCAGGACGGCGACCGGGTGGCGGTGTATCCGCGCTTCGAGGCGATGGACGTGACGCCCTTGCTGCGGGTGCGCGACACGCCCTTGCGCGAAACGCGCTTTGTCGCCGACGCGCACCTCGGTGGGCTGGCGCACATGCTGCGCATGCTGGGATTTGACACCTTGTACGACAACCATTTTCACGACGACGAGATCGTGGCCATTGCCGGGCGCGACGGCCGCATCGTGCTGACGCGTGACCGTGAATTGCTGAAACGCCGGGCGCTGACGCACGGCTGCTACGTGCATGCACTGAAGTCGGAGCAGCAGTTGCGCGAGGTCGTCGCGCGGCTGGACCTGGCGCGCAGTGCGCGGCCATTTACCCTGTGCCTGCACTGTAATGTGCCGCTGCGTCCGGTCGACAAGGCCCGCGTGCTGGATCGCCTGCCGCCCCGGGTTCGGTCGGGCTACGAGCGCTTCAGCACCTGCGATGCGTGCGGACGCGTATTCTGGGAAGGCTCGCACTGGCGCAACATGTGCCGTGTGCTGGATGACTTGTTGCCCAACGACTCACCTGACACGCCTCGCCCCCCATGAAAGGAATGCCGTGAAACGAACCGCCCACCTGATTTTGCCGGGCCTGCTGGCTGGCATTTTGCTGAGCGCCTGCGATCAGTCACCCAATTCCCGGGCCGGAGCCGAGACTCTGGCCCTGAGCCGTGACCTCGATTCGCCGCAAGTGGCTCGGGGGCGCGCGATTTATGACCAGCACTGCGCGGAATGCCATGGTGCGCAGGGCAAGGGGCCGATCGGCGACTGGCGTATTCGTGATGCAGAGGGCAAGTTTCCGCCCCCGCCGCTGGACGACAGCGCGCATGCCTGGCATCACCCCACGGCAGTCCTGCTGGAGGTGGTGCGCGAAGGCAGTCCACAGGGACAGGGCAACATGCCCGCATGGAAGGAGAAATTGAGCGAGCAGGAAATGCTGGACGTGGTGGCGTATATCAAATCACTCTGGTCCGATCCGGTTTACCAGCTCTGGTTGAAAATGGAGCGGCAATCGCTGGACGGATGAAACTTGTCGGCGGGCCTGCCGTCTGACTGGCCGGGACGGGTAAAATACCGCCACTGCAATTACTGATCAGGAGCAAACTCATGAGTGAGTACGGATTCGACACCAAAATCAGCGGTCCCTTCGACGCCGCTGTCGAGAAAGTCACCAACGCGCTGAAAACCGAAGGCTTCGGCGTGCTGACTGACATCGACGTGAAGGCCACCATGAAGGCCAAGCTCGACGTTGACCTGCGCCCCTATCGCATTCTCGGCGCATGCAATCCGCCGCTCGCGCATCAGGCCATTACGGCTGAGCCCGATGTCGGCATGCTGCTGCCGTGCAATGTGGTGGTGCGTGAAGAAGAGGATGGCAGTGTGACGGTGTCTTTCCTCGATCCCGGCATCATGGTCAAGCTGGTGAGCAATACCGCCGTGCATGGCGTGGCGACCGAGGCGCGTGCCCGCCTGATGCGGGTGAAGGACAGCCTGACGGCCTGAACGTCATCGTAATCAGAAAAACTGCCCGCAGTTGCGGGCATTTTTTACGCGTTTTTACGTGTGCCCATGGTCTGTTTTTGATGGTCTGAACCTATCATGAGGATGATGTGTATTTCCTTGCTGGACCTTTTTCTTGCACCTCTTAAGTCCCCGGAAGGCTCGATCCAGGGTGCGCCATGGATTCTCCGGGCTTGTTCAATTGGCCACTGCCTGACGCCGAGGCGCGGCAGCCCCCAAGCTGATGCTTAACCCAATGAACGCGATGTGTCGCACCTGCCTGCTGATCCTGCTCGCTGGCCTTGGCCTTGCGGGATGCGTCACGGCCGGACCGGATTACGCGCCCCCGGAACCGGATGTCCCCCCAGCCTGGAGCCGGATCGCTACCGCTGCCAAACCGGTGACGCATGCCGCAGCGAGCGGTGACATCAGCCAGTGGTGGCAAAAGCTGAACGATCCATTGCTGACCGGGCTGATCAATGAGGCCCTGCAGGCCAACCACGACTTGCGCAGTGCGCAGGCAAGGGTGCGCCAGGCCCGGGCACAACGCACGGTGGCCGGTGCGGGGCGTTACCCAGCCGTAAGCGCATCGGGCAGCGCCAGCCGTAGCCGCTCGAGCGATGAAGCCGGCAGCGGTACGACACGCAATTTCTACAGTGCCGGTATCGATGCCAGCTGGGAGGCCGACGTATTCGGCGGCGTGCGCCGTGGCGTCGAGGCCGCAGAAGCCGATCTCGAGTCGTCCGAGGCGAGCCTGGCGCACACCCGGGTCACGCTGGCGTCCGAAGTGGCACTGGGCTATGTCGAACTGTGCACGCTGCAGAGCCGTCTCGGCATTGCCCGCGACAACCTCGCCAGCCAGTCGGAGACGCTGCAGATCACCGAGTGGCGCGCCCAGGCTGGGCTTGCCAGCAGCCAGGACGTCGCGCAGGCACGCAGCAACCGTGAGCAGACCCGGGCGCAAATCCCTGCGCTGGAAACCAGCCTGGTCGAAGCGGAACACACCCTCGACATCCTGCTCGGCAAGTCGCCGGGCACGCTGCATGCGCGTCTTGCCGAAGTCGCCGGACTGCCGACCATTCCGGCACAAATCGCCGTCGGCATCCCGGCCGAGACCCTGCGCCAGCGCCCCGACGTGCGCGCGGCCGAGCGCACACTGGCTGCGGAGACCGCGCGTGTGGGCGTGGCCGAGGCGGCGCGCTATCCGGCCTTCAACCTCTCGGGCTCGATCGGGCTGGAAGCGTTGCAGCTTGGTGCGCTGGGGAACAGTGGCGCCGCTGCATCATCCCTGCTCGCAGCCATCACCGCCCCGATATTCGATGCCGGCCGCTTGCGCGCTCAGGTCGATACCCAGGATGCGGTGCGCGAGCAGGCGCAGATCGCGTATGAGCAAGCCGTCCTCACGGCGCTGCAGGAGGTGGAGAACGCGCTGGTCGCGCTGGTGCGCAGCCAGGAACGCGTCGAGGCGCTGGTCACTGCCACCGACTCCGCGCGCGTGGCAGCCGAACTCGCACGGCAGCGCTACAGCGCGGGACTGGTCGATTTCCAGTCGGTGCTCGATACCGAACGCACGCTGCTGTCCAGCGAGGACAGCCTCGCCAGCGCGCGCGAATTCGCAGTGCAGGCACTCATCCGCTTATACAAGGCACTGGGCGGCGGCTGGTCGCCCGGGGCCGCAGGCAAGGACACACCATGAACGACACCGATACTCTGCAAACAGGCTTGGCAGGCTCACTGAAGCAACTGCTTGATACCCGGTCCGGCGGACGGTCATTCCGCCGCTGGCCGTGGCTGGCGGGTGCGCTGATCATGATTGCCGTCGCGGCCTGGCTGTTGCTGCGTTCCGGCGAAGACAGGGCCGCGCCGCGCTACACGACCGAGGCAGTCACGCTCGGCCCGCTGGTGGTCAAGGTCTCTGCTACCGGCAACCTGCAGCCGACCAACACGGTGGAAGTCGGCAGCGAACTCTCTGGCATCGTCGACAAGGTCTTTGTCGACGACAACGATGAAGTGAAGCAGGGGCAGGTTCTGGCCCGGCTGGATCTGTCCAAGCTGCAGGATGCGGTGGCGAAGTCGCGTGCCAGCCTGGTCGCGGCCGAGGCACAGGTACTTCAGACACAGGCCACGGTGGCGGAAACACGGGCCACGCTATCGCGTTACCAGCACGTGTCGCAACTGTCCGGCGGCAAGGTGCCGTCCAAGACCGAGATGGATACGGCGGAGGCCAACCTGAAGCGTGCCGAGGCCAACGTCGCCAGCGCGCGCGCCAGCGTCACCCAGGCCCGGGCGACGCTGCAATCGGACGAAACCAATCTCGCCAAAGCCAGCATACGCTCGCCCATCAATGGCGTGGTGCTGTCGCGCCAGGTGGACCCCGGCCAGACCGTGGCCGCCTCCCTGCAGGCGCCGGTACTGTTCGAACTGGCCGAAGACCTGACCAAGATGGAACTGCAGGTCGACGTCGACGAGGCCGACGTCGGGCAGGTCAAGGCCGGTCAAAAAGCCACGTTCAGCGTCGATGCCTGGCCCGGACGGACGTACCACGCCGTCATCACCCGGGTCGGCTTCGGGTCCAGTGAATCGGACGGGGTGATTTCCTATCTCACCGTGCTCGATGTCAACAACGATGATCTCAGTCTGCGGCCCGGCATGACCGGTACGGCCGATATCACCACGCTTACGCGGGAGAACGCGCTGCTGGTGCCGAATGCCGCGCTGCGCTTTGCCCCTGCGACCACGGACACGGCGCAGAAGAAATCAAGCACCAGCGTGATCAGCGCCCTGATGCCGCGTCCGCCCAGGCAGACACCGAAAGCGCAGGTGGCCATCAAAGCAGGGACCCAGCAGGTCTGGATACTGCGCGACAACCAGGCCACGCCGGTAGAAGTCAAGACCGGCGCCACCAACGGACGGATGACCGAGATTGTAGGTGGCGCACTCAAGGCCGGCATGGCGGTCATCACCGAAACCGCGAGCAGCCAGCCATGACCGATGCCACGGCCCTGATCCGGCTGTCCGGCATTACCAAGACCTACGGCCAGGGTCAGGCTGCCTTTCTGGCGCTGAAAGGCGTCGATCTGGCCATTGAACCAGGTGAATTTGTCGCGATCATGGGGCCCAGCGGTTCCGGGAAATCCACGGTGATGAACATCCTCGGTTGTCTGGATACTCCGAGCAGCGGGACCTATGTGTTCGAGGGGGTGCACGTCGAGCAGCTGACGCGCGACCAGCGTGCCTTGCTGAGGCGGAACTACCTGGGTTTCGTGTTTCAGGGCTACAACCTGCTGGCGCGCACCACCGCGCTGGAGAATGTGGAGTTGCCGCTGATCTACCGCGGCGAACCCGCCGCCGCCCGCCATGCTGCAGCGCGGGCGGCGCTGGAACAGGTGGGGTTGGGCGGCTGGGAAGACCATACCCCGGCGGAACTGTCCGGCGGCCAGCAGCAGCGGGTCGCCATTGCCCGCTCCATCGTGACCCGGCCTGCGGTACTGCTGGCGGACGAGCCCACCGGCAATCTGGACACCCGCACCAGCCAGGAGATCATGGACCTGATCACGGCACTCAACCGGGATCGCGGGATTACCGTGCTGATGGTGACGCATGAGCCCGATATGGCCGCCTATGCCAAACGCACCATCCGTTTCGTCGACGGCCGGGTGGAAAGCGATCAGCTTAACGGGGGGGCAGCCTGATGCTGTGGAACACTCTATTGCTCGCTCTGCGCGCCATCCGCCGCAACCTGATGCGCTCCTTTCTGACCATTCTCGGCATCGTCATCGGCGTGGCCGCTGTCATCACCATGGTCACCTTGGGCAACGGTGCCACGAAGTCGGTATCCGACCAGATTTCCAGCATGGGCAGCAACCTGGTCATGCTGATTCCCGGCCAGCGTTTCGGGGCCGGCTCCTCGGGCGCGCCCAACTTCAAGCTGGCCGACGTCGAGTCCATCCGCAACCAGGTCAGTGTCGCCGAAGCGGTGGCCCCTGTCGCCAACAAGGCGACAACGGCTGTTTATATGGCAGAGAACTGGTCCACCGTGGTGAGCGGCAGCAACAACGACTATTTCAAGGCGGGCAATTGGGAACTGGCTGCAGGACGCACCTTCACCGAGGCTGAGGAGCGGGCCGGCAAAGCCGTGTGTGTCATCGGCGACACGGTTCGGACCAAGCTGTTCGGTGGGCAAAATCCGGTCGGTAGCGAAATTCGCATCAAGCAGTTTGCCTGCGAGGTAGTCGGCCTACTCAAGGCCAAGGGCCAGTCGGCCATGGGCTCGGACCAGGACGACACGGTGGTCATGCCATTGCGCACCGTACAGCGCCGACTCACTGGCAGCCAGGATATAAACCGGCTGACGGTTTCGGTTCGCGAAGGCGCCTCCATCGACGCGGTCAAGGACCAGCTCACCCTGCTGCTGCGCGAACGGCGCAACATTGGCGAAACCGAGGAAGACGACTTCCGCGTACTCGACACCCGGCAGCTCGCTGAAACCCTCACCGGCACTACCAGGATCCTCACCATGCTGCTCGGCGCGGTGGCCGCGGTGAGCCTGCTGGTAGGCGGCATCGGCATCATGAACATCATGCTGGTATCGGTGACCGAACGCACCCGCGAGATCGGCATTCGTCTCGCCATCGGTGCGCTGGAACGCGAAGTGTTGCTGCAGTTCCTGATCGAAGCCGTCGTACTGTCCAGTCTGGGCGGGCTGATCGGCATTGCCCTGGCCACCGGCGCGTCCATCGCCCTGTCCAGCCTGATGGGCATCCCCTACCTGTTCGATGCCGGCATCAACCTGCTGTCCTTTTTCTTCTCGGCGGCTATTGGCGTGATCTTCGGCTATTTCCCGGCGCGCCGGGCGGCCGGCCTCAACCCGATCGATGCCCTGCGGCACGAGTGATTCCAGCCCTGATTTTTTGATCGGACTTATGCGAATTCCTGAAGAAGAATGGAACCGGGTTGGAATGATCCTTGTGTCTGTCAGGGCCGGTCACGAACCCAATTCGGGAAGTGCTTCCTGCGCCCGCACCCAAGGCGGCGCCACCACTCTGAACAAATGCCCGCCGGTCAGGCGCGGATGGCAGTCACCTCAAGATATTCTGCCTTGACCTCGGTGCCGTCATCGCCTGTCAGGTTGTGCAACGACCACAATTGCTCCAGGTCGCTGCGCAAGGCAGCCTGCTGGCCAGGGTCAAGCGCGGAAAAGGCACGATTGGAGGGGCCGTAGCAGGTTCGAAAAAACTCGACTGTTTCCGATGGTGAAAAGGGGTATTTCATCGGATATATTTTCCGCGTTAGTTGCAAGTCGTTGATGCCATCGTGAAAGCGCTTGCGCACGGTTTCCTCGTCGCCCCAAAGCACAGGGGCGGGCATGCCTGCTGGTGGTGGAACATGCTTGCCATGGACCTTGAACATCTGCCCGACGAACCCACCGGGTGTCCAGTTTCCCATGATGATTCGTCCACCGGGACGACAGACACGCAAGAACTCGTTGACCACTTGTTCCGGCCGTGGCGCGAACATGGCCCCGATCAGACTGATGACAAGATCGAATGCCGCGTCGTCGTAGGGCAGGTCTTCCGCATCGCCCTCCTCGAAGCTGATTTTCAGTCCTTCTGCCTGGGCACGCGACTGCGCTTGGGCAATCAGGTTTGTGGCGATGTCGATCCCGGTGACATGGCACCCGGCAAGTGCAGCGGGGAAGGAAAGCTGACCCGCGCCACAGGCAACGTCGAGAACCTGCTCACCCGGAGAGATATTTAGTTCTCGAAAGAACTCCAAGGCGCCCGGTTCGAGATATTTGGCAAAGTGCCCGTAGTCACCTGACATCCACATGGTCTTCAGGCGAGACTTGAGTGCTTTCATTTCAGCTGACAGGGGAACGCTGCTTTCACGCGGTGAATTTTTTGTCGGCATGTCCATTTCTTACATCCCGATCAGTTGGGCATGCAGACCGCGCATCTGGAAGGCATGCAGGATGCCGGCCGCCCGGGTGATCGCCGAATCGTAGACGACTACTATCAGGTGCTTCTGGTCAGGACGCCGTATCACCGCGATAATTCCGTTGCCGCGGCGAATGTCCTGTTCAAGGTCATTCAGCGTGACCTCGTCAACGCTTTCGCTGAGGTGCACAACGATTTCACTGGTGGTTTTACTCATTGGGTTTTCTCCTGATCGAGTTTGCACATTGCGAAACTCAATGCGCTGCGGGCAATCCTTGCAGTACGTTGCCTTTCACTGGCGGGGAAAGGAATGTTCGCCGTACCAGATCGGCAGTGAAGGGTTCATGTCTGTTCCATGGCATCAGGGACAGGCAGCGCGCGAGGGTGCAATAGCCGAACAGAACCTGTGCCAGTGTTCCGAAGGCAACCACCCAGAACAGCCAGTTCAGGGGTGACCACAGCGCTAGCAGCAGGATCGCTGTGTAGGCCACACGTACCTGCACCGGAAAGCTATACAGGCCGTGCTCCATCAGGCGGAAATGGATGATCTGTAAGGCGCCGAGTGCAATCGCCAGATGAAAAGCCTCATGGCGTCCGGCCAGGCCGGTTAGCAGTAAAACCGTTGTTACCGTCCAGTACCACCAGCTGATTTCCCTATAAAGAATCATGACGCTGTCTCCTGAGGTTGATCGTGCTAGGCTCGGTTGGATAAACGATCTATCGTTAACCGAACCCTGCTGTCAGACTAGCAACTTCGGAGAATGCGACCATGACCGAAACACCAAGAGTCATGCCTGAAACGCCGAATCAGGCTCCGGTGGATCTGCTTTCGGACCTGCTTGGCAACATGCATCTTTCGGGCGTAGTGCTGTTCAGTGTCCTGCTGCACGAACCTTGGGGGCTGGCCACGCCAGATTCCAGTCGGCTACCGAGCCTGCTGCCGTTCCTCAGCGAGCACATCATTCCGTTCCATATCGTTGCCGAGGGTGGCTGCTGGGTGGAACTGAGGGAAGGCGAGCGCGCCTGGCTGGAGGCAGGCGATGCGGTGCTGCTGCCCTACGGGGACAGCCATGTCCTGCACGGGTGCGACGAAGCTGTCCCGGTGCCAGCCGAATTTCTGCTGCCGCCGCTGCCCTGGACCGGCATTCTGCAGCTTCAGCATGGCGGCGCTGGCATGAGCGCCCGGATTGTCTGCGGTTTCCTTCAGTGCGACAAACTGCTTTTTCATCCCCTGCTGCGCCACCTGCCAGCGTTGATGACGGTGAGACCGGGTCGCGTGCCGGTGGGTGACTGGCTGGCAAGCACCATCCGTCACACGGCTTGCGAAGCAACTCGAGCCGGCCCGGGTGGCCGCTCCATGCTGCCCCGTCTGGCGGAATTGATGTTCGTCGAGATTCTGCGCCAGCACATGCAGGCCCTGACGGCCAACGAGGTGGGTTGGTTCGCTGCGGTCAACGATCCAGTGGTGGGGGCCGCGCTGCAATGGCTGCATACGGCACCGCTCGAGGACTGGAGTGTGGACCGGTTGGCCCGCCGTGTTGGTGTATCGCGCACGGCCATGACAGAGCGCTTCAAGCATTTTCTCGATATGCCGCCGATGCATTACCTGACCTATTGGCGGCTACAACTCTCGACCCGGCAGCTCAAGGCGACGGACTTGCCCTTGAAGGCAATTGCCGGGTTGGCCGGCTATGAATCCGAGGCGGGATACAGTCGTGCATTCAAGCGCCATTTCGGCGTGCCGCCGGCAGGCTGGCGCCATTTGCAGCGCTTGCCTGATGCTTGCCGCGTTTGAAGGGCTCAACAAGTCAGGATTCGATTTCTTTCTGCACTTCCTGCACCAGCACCCACGGCGCCACCACCACCGCCCAGAACATCGGCTGGCGCGCATGCCAGTCTTCGGCATCGCTCATTTCGGCGCGAGCAATGCGGCCCTCGGCCAGCCAGGCTTGAACACTATCCACTTTGTTTTCGGCGACGTTGAGGGCGGCTTCGATCAGGTCTATGCCGATGGCGACCTTGATGACATCGCCGCGTGCGAAGTGACGTTCCAGCTCGGACCATGGCAGCTGGGCGGTTTCGAGATTGAGCTTGGCGCGGAGGAGGTCGCTGGGTGTGGTCATGTCAGTTCAGGGATACAAATACAAAATACTTTGCAGGAGGGGCGTCCCTCCTACCGGGTTTTGCCGCCGCCTCGGCGCTGGCTGAGCGGGTGCTTGGGCACTTGGGCAGGGCGGCCGCGGCTTTCTGGCGCAGGTTTGCCTGCCGAAGGCTTGCCGGGGTTGCCCTGGGAGCGCGGGGGCTGAGCTTGTTTGGCCTGGCCTGGTTTCCGCTGACCGGATTGGCTGGCGGTAGTTGGGCGCGTACCGGGTTTGGACGTGCCAGACTTTCCGCGGCCACCTTCCGTACGCGGCGTCCGGGTGCCTTCCGGCTGCTTGCCGGTGCCGGCGGGCTGGTACAGCGGGATCAGGTGTTTCTTGCTGTTTCCGATCAGGTCTTCGCGCCCCATTTCCTTGAGTGCTTCGCGCAGCAGCGGCCAGTTGTCCGCGTCGTGATAGCGCAGAAAGGCCTTGTGCAGGCGCCGCGTGCGGCCCTGGCGGACCACCGGCACCGATTCGCCCTTGCCGCCGAGTACTTTCTTCAGCGGGTTCTTCTCGGTGTGGTACATGGTCGTCGCCAGCGCCATCGGCGTGGGCAAAAAGGTTTGTACCTGGTCGAGGCGGAAGTCGTTTTTCTTCAGCCACAGCGCCAGGTTCATCATGTCCTCATCGGTGGTGCCGGGATGGGCGGCGATGAAGTAGGGAATCAGATACTGCTTCTTGCCGACGGCTTTGGATGCGGCTTCGAACATGTCCTTGAAGCGGTCGTAGGCGCCCATGCCGGGCTTCATCATCTTGGACAGCGGCCCGGGCTCGGTGTGCTCGGGGGCGATTTTCAGATAGCCGCCGACATGGTGCTGCACCAGTTCCTTCACGTATTCGGGTGAACGCACGGCGAGGTCGTAGCGCAGCCCTGAACTGATCAGGATCTTCTTCACCCCCGGCACCGCGCGTGCGCGGCGATACATGTGGATCAGCGGCGTGTGGTCGGTTGACATGTTGTCGCAGACATCGGGGAACACGCAGCTTGGGCGTCGGCAGGCGGTCTCGATTTTTTTCGACTTGCACGCCATGCGATACATGTTGGCGGTGGGTCCGCCAAGGTCGGAAATGATGCCGGTGAAGCCGGGCGTCTTGTCGCGGATGGCCTCGATTTCACGGATTACCGAATCTTCGGAGCGGCTCTGGATGATGCGGCCTTCGTGCTCGGTGATCGAGCAGAAGGTGCAGCCGCCGAAGCAGCCGCGCATGATGTTGATCGAGAAGCGGATCATCTCCCATGCTGGAATTTTCGCGTCGCCGTAGCTCGGATGCGGCGCGCGTGCGTAGGGCAGGTCGTAGACCGCATCCATGTCGGGCGTGGACAGCGGGATCGGCGGCGGATTCAGCCAGACGTCGCGTTCGCCGTGAGCTTGCCGCAAGGCGCGGGCCTTGCCGGGATTGGATTCGAGGTGGAACACGCGCGAGGCGTGGGCGTAGAACGACGGGTTGTTCTTCACCTGATCGTAATCGGGCAGGCGGATCACGGTGCGCTCGCGTACGGCCTGTTTGGCCGCCAGGCGCTCGGCCTTGGGTACGAAGCGCAGCGGCTGCATGTTCCCCTCTCCCGC
>JANJUT010000024.1 GCA_024710445.1 Thiobacillus sp. | reverse complement strand
TGCCGGTGGCGCACAACGCGGGCGAGGTGTGGCCAAAAAATGCCTTCATCAAATGTCCCGGCACCATCACCGTCAGCATCGGCCCGGCCATTGCCACGGCGGGCAAAAGTGCGGCCGAACTCACCCGCGCGGTCGAGGCCTGGATCGAGGCCGAAATGGCGAGGCTGCCCCCTGCTGCCGCAGACCAATAGCGGCGTCTTGCAGATCGGCGACGCCGCCGTTCCGTATCAGTTGCGTCGTTCACGTCGCCGCCGCACGCTGGGGCTGACGGTAACGACGAGCGAGGTGCGCATCCATGCGCCGAGCTGGACCCCGCGCGCCGAAATCGAAGGCTATGTGAAGAAGCAGCACGACTGGCTGCAGCGTGCCTGGGCACGCATGCAGTCGCGCGCGCCGCAGCCCTGTATCCCTGCAGAGCCTTTGTCCAGGGTACGTTATCTCGGTCGCGTGCTGGCGCTGGACATTCGCCCTGCCTTGTTTACCGAGGTGCGGCGGCAGGGCAACACCCTGTATGTATACGTACCGCCGGGTGCCGATGTCGACGCGCTGATCCGTAACTGGCTGCTCGCCCGGGCCGAACACCTGCTGGCCTGGCGGCTCGCCCGCATCGCCCGAACCCTGGGGCGCGCACCCAGCCGTTTCGCTTTGTCCAACGCACAGACGCAATGGGGCAGCTGCACCCGGCGCGGCCACGTTCGTCTCAACTGGCGGCTGGTGCAGGCGCCGCTGTCGCTGATCGATTACGTGGCCGCACACGAACTGGCGCACCTCGTTCACCTAAACCACTCGCCGCGCTTCTGGGCCAAGGTGGCCGAATTATGCCCGGATGCGCTTGCACGTCGGGCCGAGTTGCGCACAATGAGCAGTGTGCTGTTCCAGGTTTGAGTTTTTAAGGGCGTTTTTATCCGCGAAGTACGCGAAGTGAAGTCTTGGTCTTCCTGGAGTCTCGCTGCAGCGGCCACAGGGCGTCAGTTTTCGTCAGCACTGAATCGATTTTCTTCGTGATCCTTCGCGTACTTCGCGGACAAATTGTTTTGAGGCCATGACCATGCGAATTCTTCACACCATGTTGCGCGTCGGCAACCTCGACCGCTCGATTGATTTCTATACAAACGTGCTTGGCATGAAGCTGCTGCGCCGCAAGGACTATCCAGGGGGCAAGTTCACGCTGGCTTTCGTTGGTTACGATACCGAGGATAAAGCTGCAGTGCTCGAACTTACCTACAACTGGGGCGTCGAGAAATACGAGGTCGGCAGTGGCTACGGCCACATCGCCATCGAAGTCGACGATGCCTATGCAGCGTGCGATGCTGCAGCAGCCAAGGGCGGCAAGGTGCTGCGCCCGGCCGGGCCGATGTCGCACGGTTCCACGGTAATCGCGTTCATCGAGGACCCGGACGGCTACCCGATCGAGTTCATTCAAAAGGGAACGGCGGGCTGGTCGCAAAGCGGCGCCATGGGTTGAACCTGCTTACCCGTGGGCAATTACCTGGTGTCGGCTTCCCTTATGTTTGAATTCGGTGAGGATTCAGCCCCCTGATTTTTTGTACACTGAATTGGCCGGGATTGGCCAGGGACGGTCATAGCGCCACAGATGAACTGGATGCCGTGAATGGCTGGTAACTGATCAAGAACCAGCAATAGTGCGGATTCAACTGATACTTTTGCCTTCAACGACCACTCCACACCAAAAGCAGTCTACGGCGTCACTAGCTGGCTTGGTTATTCAGTCCGCTCTCATTCGGCAGCGAAGCCTCGTCATGAAATTCTTCAGATATGCTGCCCTGGGCAGAGATAAGTAACAGGGTTGGCATCACAACGGTCAAGCCTGGCTCCTGAGCCAGTCATCCAGGGAGTCAACCCTGACAAAGACCGTCGGAACCGGATAGGGAGGATGGACCATCCACCAGTGCACGTCTCTGCTCACATACATCTCCACGTCACGTATCTCGACAACCGTAGCTTGCGGCCAGTTCAGCAACTCAAGCATGTGCTTTCGATTCTCCTTCACGAAATCGCGGCGAAGAGCGATTTGACGGAATTGGTACTTCCTATCTTTGCCATCTCTACCAAAAATTTCATCCCTGAGTCGTCTGGAATCTTTCATGCTGAACGGCGGCTTGTTGTACTTGCACTCCACAGTTGCCAGAGTGTTTGTGCCTGGCCAGTAAGCCAACACGTCGAAATCGCCAACATCCGCGAAACTCTCTCTCGGGTACCGATTGAAGAAATTGGTACCGCGAATCACGTAGGGCGTAAACCTTCGGAAAATCTCCTCGGTTCGTACCTCGAGTTGTTCCTCAATGTTTTTCTTGATCTGTCCAACTACGTTCCCGACATGTGGCCAGGGAAATTCAGCTGGCAAGTAGCCATCGACCACTGATCCTGTCCAGATATGCAGAGCACGACTCGCCTGCTCTGCGCCCCAGCGAAGCAGCTCGCCATCTGTTACCAGAGGCCGAATCGCGTACCGATGCAAACGCTTGAAGTGCTCCCAGTAAGGCACTTCTCCTTCGTCGATGTCGCGCCCAGGCAGACGCCGAATGTCAGACGCGGACAGGGTGAGGAATTGAACGATTGCCTCGCAATCCTCCGGAGACGCTCCATCGATGTTATGAAGAATCGACTCACGGATGGCTTGACCAGGAGCGGCATGCGACAACGCTGGCTCCATTGCCAGCCCATGCCGGACAGGCTGTGACAAAACGATCAAGGATTGGAGAAGTTGCTTGAGTTCAAATCCGGCATCCTTCCGGAACGCTGAACGAAGCTCAGAGCTCTCTAGCACGTTAGCAAGATCACCATTCACCGCATCTGCGGTGGTGACACCAATTCCTAGACGCGACCGCGTATCCTGGCGTTCGAAGGCAGCTTCGCGGGCGTCCCAATCGGCCGAGTAGAACACCTCGGGAATGTAGGAGTCATCAATCTCGATGCCACCAACATCCACGCCGTTGTGTAGGGTGTCGCTTGCCCCCGCCAGAACCATGTACCAGTCGATGAGTCCGATAAGTTCGCACAAAAGGCTCGCGTCAACAGGTTGCAGGCCAGTACGCAGCGTAGTGCTCAGCACCTTCTCAAGCAGGAAGCGATAGTGGCGAGCAGCGGTGCCTAACTCTTTGCGAGCTTTGGCAATGGCCTCGTGCCGGTCATAGTCGACTTCATGCGACAGGCTTTGGCGCACGCGTATCACCCGGTGGCGCTCGCTGGTCAGCAGTGCCTCGTGTTGTTCGATGCAGTGGCGGGCCAGGGCACTGGAGTCGTACCTGGCAATCAGGTCATCAATGTGTTGACGGAGGTACTCACGCCCGGCATCGATCAGCACCTTTGCTCCCTTCAATTCGTAGTGGCCTGGGGTGAAATCGAGTTTCTGCATGCCGATGGCCAAATGTCGGCGGGCCCGCTTGTAGTCCGATGGCGAGGGGATGATTGGTTCGACATACTCCAGAGCATCAACCTCTTGCTCTACCACAGTCAATTGATAGCGGGCTGGGCGATTGGCAGTCGCCCGAAGCTGGGCGAGAACATCGTCGCCCAGTTCCCAACCGCAGACCCTGTGAATTGCCACGAGAGCCTCAACAAGACTTTCAATCTCGAATGTGGCTGTCACCGCTTGATTGAGCCCAGCCTGGACTGCTGCGGTATTCACCCTAAGTCGCAACGTCATAGGGTCATCCGAGATTTTGTTGGATGACGTGACGATTGGGTCTATCGGGTCGGCGGCGTCGGGCATTGTGGATTCATCGAGTCTGTGTGCAGGATCAACCACACACAGAACGACGACATGCCTGGACTCAAACACCGTAAGCCCGGACACCAAGTCTCGACAGTGCTGCAGACAGTCCAGGAGTGCTTGAGCGAACAGGTCGAGCATCCGGTTCTCAGCCACGGTGAAAGATCGATCAATACGCATGATGGCCTGGAAGGCGCAGCCGGCCACCTCCAGTGAGTATGCGAGGGCAACGTCATGGCGCGAGCGCATTTCTATTACGCCACTGGCATTTTTTTCGACAAGCCACCCGATCGATCCGTCAGGAAAATGACGTGGGGCATTGGCCCAGAATTTAGCGAGGCACTTGTACCGCCAGTTGCTTCCCCAGCTCGGATCCAGCGCAATGTGCGTAGGCGTTATTGCGCCTTCGACCAACACCTCGTGTGTATCCCGAAAAGACGCAAAGAGGTCAGCCGCCCCCATTGAAAAAGGGCTCAACAAGAGTTTTTGTGAGTCGACG
>JANJUT010000018.1 GCA_024710445.1 Thiobacillus sp. | reverse complement strand
ACTGGAGTGGCCGTAAGGAACAACTCGATATGTTGGTGGAGCAGTATCGAGGCAAATATGCCTACGACTGCATCGTGCCATTTTCCGGGGGCAAGGACAGCACTTTTACGTTGCATTACCTGATGAAGGAATACGGCCTGAAGCCTCTGGTCGTCCAGTTCAATCATGGCTTCATGCGTCAAGGCTTGCTCAAGAACAACGAGCGCACGTTTCGCAAGCTCGGGGTGGATGTGTTGAGTTTCACGCCGAACTGGCAGTTGGTTAAGCGCTTGATGCTGGAGTCCCTGGTGCGCAAAGGCGACTTCTGCTGGCACTGCCACACAGGCATCTACTCCTATCCCATGCATGTCGCCATCCAGCAGCAGGTGCCTTTGATCTTTTGGGGCGAACCTTCTTCTGAATACACGGCCTATTACGACTATCGCGATAACGAGATCGAGGAGGTGGACGAGGAAAAATTCAACCGCTCAACCAACCTTGGCATCACTGCGGAAGACATGGCGGGCATGATCGCCACTGATTTCGAATTCGATCCGCGAGATCTCAAGCCCTTTACTTATCCACCGATGCGGGATCTCAAGAAGCTTGGATACCGCTCTGTTTGTCTGGGCTCCTTCATTCCCTGGGACGTCAAGAAGCAGGTTGCCCTGATTCAGTCTGAACTGGGATGGAAGGGGGATCAGGTTGAAGGCATTCCATGGGAAGAGTATCCGTATGAAAAAATCGAATGCCATCTCCAGGGCGTTCGCGACTACATCAAGTACCTCAAGCGCGGGTACGGCCGCGTCACGCAGATGACTGCGTTGGACCTCCGCAATGGGCGCATTACCCAGGAAAAAGCGCGCCTGCTGATCGAACAGTACGAGGGCAAGAAGCCACCATCGCTGACGCTCTTCCTCGAATATCTTGGCATCAGCGAGAACGAATTCAACGACATCGTTGCCAAGACGGTCGTGCCGCCCTATGTGCCTGATTTCAACGCGCCATATGCGCCGCGTACTGCGGATTATGACAACTGGTATCGCGAACCCGAGGATAATCGTGGAATCCGACGCAAGACCATCCCCATTGTGAAGGGATGAACAGGCGCGGTTCATCCGTCCTCACGGTGCTTTCATGATAGGCATTCTGGATATTGGTATGGGCAACTTGCGGTCCGTCTGCAATGCCGTCTACCAGAACGGTTTCGACCCTGTGGTCGTGGATAGTGCTGCTGCGTTTGATGATTTGACCCATCTGATCATTCCTGGCGTTGGTAATTTTGGCGCCGCAGTGCCGGAACTCGAGAAGCGCCAGTTGCGAGACCCTATCCTCGATTTTGCCAAGGGAGGCCGTCCCTTGCTGGGAACCTGCCTTGGCATGCAATTGATGATGGGGATCGGCGAAGAAGGGGGCATGCATCACGGCCTTGGACTGATCGAGGGCCGCGTTACGCGTCTTGATGTCGGGCCTGGCCTGAGGATTCCGCACGTCGGCTGGAATGAACTCGATGTGAGCCGGCCGCATCCTGTTTTTTCCGGTATCAAGACCAGGTGCGATTTCTATTTCGTGCACTCCTATGCTGTTCGGTGCGACAACGCATTGGATGTGCTGGCCACCACAGATTATGGCGGGTTGGTTACGGCTGCAATCGGTCGTGCCAATGTGGTCGGCGTTCAGTTTCACCCTGAAAAAAGCCAGGTCAACGGCCTGCGCCTGATTGAGAATTTTTGCCGCTGGGACGGAACATGCTGAAGCGTCGCATTATCCCTGTCCTGCTGCTGCTGAACGGTCGCCTCGTCAAGAGCATCAACTTCGGGGGGGGGCGCGATGTCGGCGATCCCGTCAAAAGTGCCGCAGTCTACAATTCGCAATACGCTGATGAGTTGATTTTCCTCAATATCGCCCGCGACGACACTTCGGTCAAACCGCTGGCCGAATTGCTTCACAGGGTCTCCGAGGTCTGCTTCATGCCGCTGTCCGTCGGTGGGGGTATTCGCAGCTTTGAGGACGCTGCCTTCCTGATCCAGAACGGTGCCGACAAGGTCGTCATCAACAGCGCAGCCTATAGCCATCTCGACCTGATCAGCCGCGTAGCTGACCGTTTCGGCAAGCAGGCCGTTGTGATTGGCGTGGACGCGAAGCGCCATGATGGTGGCTACCAGGCTGTTTCCCATGGTGCGACCCGGGTCGCGGCCGTCAGCATCGAGGATCACCTGCACGCCTGCGAGACTGCCGGCGCGGGCGAATTCCTGATCCAGTCAGTGGACCAGGATGGCACCATGGAAGGCTTCGATCTCCCGCTGCTGAAGCTGGCCTGTTCTGTAGCCACCGTCCCGGTGATTGGCTGCGGTGGATCGGGACAGTACAACCACCTCAAGGAGGCCTTCCTTGAAACGGATGTGAGTGCCCTTGCCTGCGGCAGCCTGTTCAATTTTTCTGACAGCAATCCGATGCGTGCAAAGGCTTTCCTCAGTAATTATGGATTACAGTTTAAAGTGGTCTAGTCATGATTCTTGCCAAAGCCCTCGAAACCCCACGCCTGATCCTGCGAACCCTGCATGCGGACGATGCAACCGACACTTATCTGTCCTGGTTGCGTGACCCGGAAATTAATCGGTATCTGGAAATTCGTTTTTCTGAGGTAAAGGATGTACAGGAACTGGTAGCCTTCATCAAGTCAGTTAATGAAAGCCCGGTCAATCTGATGCTCGGTATTGTCACAAAAAAGGACGGCCGTCATATTGGCAATATCAAGCTGGGGCCTATTGTTGCGCCTCATTCGCGTGCAACTGTCGGGTTCCTGATTGGTGACAAGGCGTCCTGGGGTCAAGGCTACGCCACCGAAGCGATAACCGAGACCTGCCGGTATGGCATGCAGGACCTCGGCCTTGCCAAGGTTACGGCCGGCTGTTATGAAACCAACCCGGGCTCGGCCAAGGCGTTGTTGAAGTCTGGATTTGCCCATGAAGCGACGATTCCGTCGGATGTTGCTTTTGAGGGGCGCCGGATCGCCTCATTGATCTTTGGTCTCAATCGCGAAGATCCAGAACAGGGCAACTGAATTTCGGGGCGCAATTTACATACAATCACGAACCAACAGACGTCCTGCTCATTGCCCTTCAGGCGAAGATTGAGTCGCGATGCCCAAGTCCCGCTTCTGGCAGTTGCTCCCGCGGGTGGTTGCCAATCAATGGATTTTAAATGTCAGTCACTTTTTTCAAGAATGCCATAGCCCTCCTGAAGCGCCTGAAGCGCGATCCGGTGGATGCGCGCTTTATCAAGCATAACAAGCGAGCATTCGCGTGTGATGCCAGACAGCAGGATGAAGGTCCCATCGTCATGATGGAGCTCAGTTCAATGCAGTCGGCTCATATTGCCTACAGTTATCTGGCAAATGTGCTGGCAACGGAAAACAATGCCCGAATCATTGGTTATGTCCCAAGAGTGTATTCCAGTCGCTGGAAAAGGCTGGCTTTCAAAATCGCAAAACTACTTGGGTTGTCGTACCTGGGCGTGTATCGATCATTTGGTGCTACGGATTTTCTCACCATTGAAATCAGCGACGTTCAAAGACAAAAAGCACGTCGTATATATGATGAGGTCACTAGCCAGCTCGGCGACAAATGGGATATCGAGGCACTGACGATCCATGGCATCTGGGTAGGCGACCTCATCTACGACACGTATCTAGCGCGCTTCAACAAGCCAACAGTCGACAAGACCAATCCGGAATTTCAGCGTTTCCTGCTTGAGTCGATCGAATTGTTCGTCTTCTGGGAGGACTACCTCGACAGCCATGATGTGCGTGCAATCAACGTCAGCCACTGCGTTTATAACGTGGCCATGCCGCTGCGCCTGGGGGTCGAGAGAAATATCCCGGTCTTCCAGACTAACGTGACTCACGTTTACCGGATGAGCAAGAAAAATTACTTTGCATACAATGACTTTTTTTATTTTCGGGAGCGTTTCGCCGCCTTGCCGGAAGAGGTGAAAACAGCGGGTATTGCGGAAGCCAAGCGCAGGATCGAACGGCGCTTTGCCGGTGAAGTGGGCGTCGATATGGCCTATTCCACCAAATCGGCCTATGGCACTTCGCGCCATGTGCGATTGTTGAGAGAGTCCCCCCGGAAAAAAATCCTGATTGCTACGCACTGCTTCTTTGATAGCCCGCACAGCTACGGTAACAACGTCTTTCCCGATTTCTATGAATGGCTGGACTTTCTCGGAAAGTTGAGTGAGGTCACGGATTACGACTGGTATATCAAGACCCACCCGGACTATCTGCCAGGGACCATGGAAATTATCGAGGCATTCATCGCAAAATATCCCAGGTTTACATTGCTGCCGTCAGATGCCTCCCACCATCAGATTATCGCCGAAGGGATCGATGTGGCTCTGACTGTCTATGGCACGATTGCATTTGAATACGCTGCGCTCGGAATTCCGGTGATCAACAATTCGTTGAATAATCCCCATATAGCCTACGACTTCAATCTGCATTCCAGGGATGTGGAAGACTATCGCCGTCTCCTGCTTGGTCTGGATACCCTCGACTTCAAAATTGATAAGCAGCAGGTCTATGAGTATTACTTCATGCGCTTCATGTACAACACGGAAGATCTGTTTTTTGACAGCTACGACAACACAATAGAAGGACTGGGCGGCTATTCCGGGCAGTTCACACCCGCTGTCTATGATAAATGGCTGGAAGAATGGTCGCCGGACAAGCACCAGTCCATTGTCTCGGCTATGCGTACCTATATTCAATCAGGTGATTTCCGTATGGACTATCGTCACTACGGTCGCGAGTTCAGTGTTGAGTCCATTGGAGCCAAATCATGATTGCGGTGATTCTTGCCGGAGGCCTTGGAACACGGATATCGGAAGAAACGCATTTGAAACCGAAGCCCATGATCGAGATCGGAGGCAAGCCGATCCTCTGGCACATCATGAAGACCTATTCGGCCCATGGCGTGAACGATTTCGTGATTTGCTGCGGCTACAAGGGATATCTGATCAAGGAATATTTCGCCAACTATTTTCTGCATATGTCGGATGTGACGTTCGACATGGAACACAACAGGATGGAAGTGCATCAGCGCAAGGCAGAGCCCTGGCGCGTGACGCTGGTTGATACCGGCGAGGAGACGCTCACGGGGGGACGGCTGAAGCGGGTTGCGCAATACCTCAGGAATGAAGAGGCATTCTGTTTCACCTACGGCGACGGCTTGTCTGATGTCGATGTTTCACGCGAGATCGCATTCCACAGGCAGCATGGCAAGCTGGCAACCGTCACCGCCGTCCAGCCGCCCGGACGCTACGGTGCCTTGAAACTGGATGGAACCCGGGTGGCCGGGTTTACCGAGAAGCCGCGCGGAGATGGCGGCCTCATCAATGGCGGGTTTTTTGTCCTGTCGCCAAAGTGCATTGACCTGATTGCAGGCGATCAATCCAGTTGGGAGGGGGAGCCCTTGACGCGTCTGGCGGCAGATGGCCAGTTGATGGCGTTCGAGCACGATGGCTTCTGGCAACCCATGGATACCCTGCGCGAGAAAAACCTGCTCGAAGAGCTTTGGGCTTCCGGCAAGGCCCCATGGAAAGCGTGGCAATGAACCGGGAATTCTGGCACGGCAAGCGGGTTTTCCTGAGTGGCCACACGGGATTCAAGGGTGGGTGGCTCGCCTTATGGCTGACTGACATAGGCGCCGAAGTCCATGGCTATGCATTGGCGCCCCCTACAAAACCCAACCTTTTCACGGTTGCAAATCTGAAGGACAGTTTGGCCAGCAGTACGATTGCCGACATCCGTGATGCGGCCGCACTCACACAGGCCATGCGGGAAGCCCAGCCTGACATCGTGTTGCATCTGGCAGCCCAGCCGCTGGTTCGGTATTCCTACGTGGCGCCAGTGGAAACCTATGCGGTCAATGTCATGGGCACGGTCAACCTTCTGGAAGCCGTGCGTCAGACGCCCGGCGTGAAGGCGGTGGTCAATGTCACCACCGACAAGTGCTATGAGAACCGGGAATGGGTCTGGCCCTACCGCGAGAACGAAGCCATGGGCGGCTTCGATCCCTATTCCAGCAGCAAGGCCTGTTCCGAGCTGGTGACTGCGGCTTACCGCCGTTCTTTTCTTGACGTCGCCGGTATCCAGCTTGCCAGTGCGCGCGCCGGCAATGTCATCGGCGGTGGTGACTGGGCAGACGACCGGCTGGTTCCCGATTTCCTGCGCGCACTGGATGCCGGCAAGGTTCTGGCCATCCGCTCGCCGCTGGCGACTCGTCCCTGGCAACATGTGCTTGAGCCGCTGTCGGGTTATCTCATGCTGGCCGAAAAGCTGTTCACCGACGGTCCGGGCTTTGCCGAGCCATGGAATTTCGGCCCCGAAGAGGCCGACGCAAAGACGGTGCAGTGGATCGTCGAAACGCTATGCGGGCAGGTTCCTGGTGCCGCCTGGCAATGCGATGCAGCTCCGCAGCCCCATGAGGCCAACATGCTCAAGCTGGACAGTTCCAAGGCCAAGTCCCTGCTTGGGTGGCGCCCACGCTGGGACCTGCAAACCGCGCTGGGTATGACGCTGGCCTGGCATCAGGCCTGGAAACAAGGCGCGGACATGGCCGCAACCAGCGTGCAGCAGATCCAGGCATACGAGGCAGCAGCCGGGCAGGCATGAGCACGCGCTTCGACATACTGGATACGCCGCTTGCCGGCTTGCGGGTCCTGCAGCGCAAACCCATAGGCGACAATCGGGGCTACCTGGAGCGCCTTTACTGCAGTGAGGAGCTGCGGGCATTGGCGCCAGGCAAGACCATTTCCCAGGTCAATCACACCTTGACAGCGGCTCGTGGCACCGTGCGCGGCATGCATTTCCAGCGCCCCCCCCATGCCGAGATCAAGTTCGTGAGCTGCCTGCGTGGCGAAGTCTTTGATGTTGCCGTGGACCTGCGCGATAATTCGCCCACTTTTTTGCACTGGCACGCTGAAGTGCTCAGTGCCGATAATCACAAAACCCTCGTTATCCCGGAAGGCTTTGCCCACGGGTTTCAAACGCTCACCGACGACTGCGAAATGCTGTATTTCCATACTGCCGCCTACCATCCGGGCGCCGAAGGCGGCCTCAATGCCCAGGACCCCCGGCTGGCCATCCAGTGGCCGTTGCCGGTTGCCGGACTATCGCCGCGTGATGCCATGCATCCATTGCTGGGTAATGATTTCACCGGGGTAGTGCCATGAAGTGCCGACACTGTGGGTCGGCACTCAAGCTGCCCCTGGTGGACCTGGGCAGTGCGCCACCCTCCAACGCCTATCTCACTGAGCAGACCCTGCATGCTCCCGAAAAGTGGTTTCCGCTCCGCGTGCTGGTGTGCGAACACTGCTGGTTGGCGCAAACCGAGGATTTTGCCCAGGCCGACGAGCTGTTCGATGCCGAGTACGCCTACTTCAGCGGCTTTTCCAGCAGCTGGCTGGCGCATTCCGAGCGCTACGTCGCTGACATGGTGGCGCGCTTCAATCTGACAGCGCAAAGCCACGTCGTCGAAGTCGCCGCCAACGACGGCTATCTGCTGCAATACGTCAAGGCGCGCAATATTCCCTGCACCGGCGTGGAACCCACTGCCAGCACGGCCGCAGCGGCACGGGCAAAGGGCATCCCGATTGTCGAGGATTTTTTTGGCGCGCGCCTCGCGAAGGAACTGGTCGCCCAAGGCAAGCAGGCCGACCTGACCGCCGCCAACAACGTCCTCGCCCATGTCCCTGACATCAACGATTTCGTGACGGGCTTTGCCGTGCTGCTGAAGCCGCAGGGAGTGGCCACCTTCGAATTTCCCCACCTGCTCAAGCTGATCGAGGAAAATCAGTTCGACACGATCTACCATGAGCACTTTTCGTATCTTTCGCTCACGGCGGTGAACCACATCTTTGCGGCCAATGGCCTTGCCGTGTTCGATGTGGAAGAGCATCCCACGCATGGTGGGAGCCTGCGCGTGTTTGCCCAGCGCAGCGACACCGGGCAGCAACCGCGTAGTGACCGGGTGGGCGAGTTGCTGCAGCGTGAGGCACAGGCAGGCATGCTCAGCGCCGATTACTACACCGGTTTCCAGGCCAAAACTGATCAGGTCAAGAATGACTTCATTGCTTTTCTGCTGGATGCCAAACGCCGGGGTAAATCCATCGCGGCATATGGGGCCGCAGCGAAAGGGAATACCTTGATGAACTACGCGGGGATACGACCGGACCTGGTCCCATTCGTGGTGGACCGTAACCCGGCCAAGCAGGGCAAGTTCATGCCGGGAAGCCGGATTCCAATCCTGGCGCCGGATGAAATCGAGCGGCTCAAGCCTGATTATGTGTTGATATTGCCGTGGAATCTTGCACAGGAAGTGAAAGAGCAGTTTGCCGGCATGGCAGCTTCAGGAACGCAATTCATCACGGCTGTGCCACGCCTGGTAATAGCATGAGCCGAACCGTGCTTCTCACTGGCGCAACAGGATTTGTCGGGCGCCAGGTATTGAAGGCGCTCTTGGCAACGTCCCTAAAGGTGCGACTCGTCGTGCGCGAGGGGAAGCAGGACCAGTTCCGCACAGGAGACCAGATAGAAGAGATATTGGTTACCCCCGATCTTTTCTCAGAAACGCAATCCTGGTGGGAAAGGGCTTGCAGGGACATCGACACGGTCATTCATGTCGCTTGGTTTGCCGAGCCGGGTCAATATCTGCAGTCTCAGAAGAATCTCGATTGCCTGAGTGGGACGCTCTCGTTTGCAAAGGCATGTGAAAAAACTGGAGTCCGCAGGTTCGTTGGTGTTGGAACCTGCTTTGAATACGATCTGAGTTCGGGTTATCTGTCGACGCAGACCCCCCTGAAGCCAGAGACGACCTATGCAGCAGCCAAAACCGCAGCATTTCTCGTATTGTCGCAATACTTTGAAGCGATTGACGTCGAGTTCGCCTGGTGTCGGCTGTTTTATCTATATGGGGCGGGTGAAGATAAAAGAAGGTTGGTCCCCTACCTGCGTGCCAGGCTGGCTGCAGGCGAAATTGCGGAGCTCACAAGCGGCAATCAGATACGGGATTATATGGATGTCCAGGAAGCAGGGAGAATGATCGCTGATGTTGCCGGAAGCAGTCAGACAGGTCCCGTCAATATCTGCTCGGCAGTCCCGACCACCGTGCGAGCATTGTCCGAGAGAATTGCCGATGAGTATGGCAGACGTGACCTGCTTCGCTTCGGTGCGCGTCCGGATAACCTTGTCGATCCGCCATGTGTGGTGGGGATAAGGTAAAAAGCCATGGCTGAAATTGAACATGGTCGTGTTTTGTACACGCAAAGGGACTTCCCGATTTTCCAGAACCGGATGTATGAACTGGAATCCGAAGCCAGAGCCTGTCCGACTGGAGATATTGTTCTTGTCGAGGATCAGGAAACCGGTCTGGTCTATAACGCGGCCTTCGAAGCG
>JANJUT010000262.1 GCA_024710445.1 Thiobacillus sp. | reverse complement strand
GACCGTGGCGTGACCTACGCGATGCCGGCGCCGCTGGCCAACCGCTTTACGCACTACGAAGTGGAAGTCAATCTCGATGACTGGGTGGACTGGGCGCATGCCGAAGACATCGATCCGCGCGTGATCGCCTTCCTGCGTTTCCGCCCCGATCTGCTGTTCAGCTTCGATCCGGCACACACCCCTATCGCCTTTCCCAGTCCGCGTTCGTGGGAATACGCCCACCGCGCCCTGCAAAAGTTTGACAAGACCGAGCTGCTGGCCGATTCGCTGATGGCGTGCGTCGGCCAGTCGGCCGGGCTGGAACTGAAAACCTTTGTCGATAACATGGCGCAGATGCCGGACCTCGATGCCATCATCAACGGTGCCGATGCCGCGGTGCCGGAGGGGATCGACCTGCAATACGGCGTGGCGGCGGCCTTGGTGCGCAAGGCCCTGCAGGCGGCCGATACAGGTAATGCGCCGACGGTATACGGCAATATCCTCAAATATGCACAGCGTTTTCCGCAGCGCGAAATGGGCGTCATGCTGGTATCCGACCTGCACCGTGCCGTGGGCCGGCCGCTGTTTGCCGTGCCGGGATTTGCCGAATGGGCCAACAGCATTACCGATCTGGTCCTGTACGAACATTAAATGTCGATGACCGAACAGTCCGACGCCGCGCTCGAACCGATTCTCACCAAGCTTGCCGCGGCGCGCACCCGTCTCATCATGGAGCGCCCGTTTCTCGGCGCGCTGGTGATGCACTTGCCGCTGAAAGTCGGTGGCGAGTGGTGCACCACTACCGGCACCGATGCACAGGCCTTTTATTTCAACCCCAGGTTTGTCGACAATCTGTCGCTGGCGCAGACGCAGTTCATCCTCGCGCACGAAGCGATGCACTGCGCCATGGGCCACCCGCATCGCCGCAACCACCGCGTCAAGCGGCGCTGGGACGTGGCCTGCGATCATGCCGTGAATCTGATGCTGATCGAGGAAGGGCTGAAGCCGCCGCTGCATGGCATCCTCGCCGACCAGAATTTCATGACCCTCTCGGCGGAAGAAATCTATCCGCTGATTCCCGAGGACACACCGGAAGAATCGTTCGATCAGCATCTGTTCGACAGCGACAATGAATCGGGCAGCAGCCCCGACGAAAACGAGCGTCAGGACGACCCGGATGCGGGCGAGTCGGGCGGGCAGGGCAAGGAAGGCCAGAGCGAAGCCGAAGAGCAGCAGGGCAGCGGCAGCCAGGCTTCGCAAAAACCCAACGAGTTGTCGCAGGCCGAGCGCGAGGAACTGTCCGAACAGTGGAAGAACCGCCTCGCCGCCGCTGCACAGGCCGCGCGCCAGGCCGGCAAGCTGTCGCAGTCGATGATGCGCTGGGTCGATGGCCTGCTGGCACCCAGTCTGCCGTGGCGTGCGCTGCTGGCGCGCTTCTTTGCGGTCAACCAGCGCGACGATTATTCCTGGCGCCGGCCCTCGCGGCGCGAAGGCGATGCATTGCTGCCGCGCCTGTCGAGCGAAGGACTGGAAGTGGTGGCCGCGATCGATACCAGTGGTTCGATCAGCGACGATGAATTGCGTGAATTCGTGACCGAACTCGATGCGCTGAAAGGCCAGGTGCGCGCACGCGTCACCCTGCTGGCCTGCGACAACCACGTGGCCGAAAACGCGCCGTGGGAATACGAGCCCTGGGACACCATGCAGCTCCCCACCGACATGGAAGGCGGCGGCGGGACCGATTTCCGCCCGGTGTTCGACTGGGTCGAGCATGAAAACCGCAGCCCCAACATGCTGGTGTATTTCACCGACGCCGAAGGCGACTTTCCCAAGCTGCCGCCGAATTACCCGGTGATCTGGCTGGTCAAGGGCAAGGGCGAGGTGCCCTGGGGCGAGCGGGTGCAACTCAATTGAGCACAGAGATACATGAATCCAGATGACGTGACGCCGGCGCCTTCAAGTCCGGCCGATTCCCATGCCAGCCGGGTGCGCAGCTTCCTGTTCGAGCAGCTCGATATCCGGGGTGCCTGGGTGCAACTGGGCGCCGACTGGCGCGAGATGATCGCGGGCCGTCAATATGCCGAACCCGTTCTCGAATTGCTGGGCCAGCTGGCGGTGGTGACGACGCTGGTCACGGCCAATCTCAAGCAGGCGGGGCGGCTGACCTTCCAGCTGCGCGGCGACGGCGCGGTGTCGCTGCTGGTGATGGATTGCGACGAGCAGTTGCGCCTGCGCGGCATGGCGCGCGCGACAGCGGACGCGGTGGCGGGTGATGTGCCCACCCTGCTGGGGGAAGGCGCCATGACGCTGACCCTGGATGTGGCGGGCATGCCCCAGCCTTATCAAAGCCACGTGCCCTTGCAGGGCGATTCCCTGGCCGCCGTGTTCGAGCATTACCTCGAACAATCCGAACAAGCTCCTGCCCGGTTGTGGCTGGCAGCCAACCATGAGACGGCTGCGGGCCTGTTTTTACAGGCCTTGCCGGGCGCCGCCCTGCGTGACGCCGACGGCTGGAACCGGCTGCAGATCCTGGCCGATACGGTGCATGCGGACGAATTGCTTGAGCTGGGTTCAATCAAGCTGATCGAACGCCTGTTCCCGGAAGAAGATGTGCGGGTATACGATCCGCGCCCCGTGACGTACCACTGCCCGTATGATCTGGCTAAAATCCATGCCATGCTGATCGGCCTGGGACAGCAGGAGTGCGCGTCCATCATTGCCGAACAGGGTGAGATCCGGGTGCACGACGATATCTGCAATCACGAATATGTGCTGGACGCGGCGGCAGTGAACACGCTTTTTGCCCCGATCGGCACCCATCAATGAGAGGACCGGCAATGCGTACAGATTGGATGCTATTGGGTTTGCTTACATTGTCCGCGGGCGCATTTGCCGAGGATGGGCGTTACCAGGCCTTGCCTTTGTCCGGCGCCGAGGCCAGCAAAACGGGCGCGCGCGCGTTTATTCTGGACACCCGTGACGGCCACGTCTGGATCTGGAGCGAGAACGAACTGATCACCGCGCCGGATGGCCGTCGCCGCTATGGTGCAGGTTTTATCTATCAGGGCAAGCTGCGCCCCGGCAGCCAGCCGGGTGAAATGATCGAACAGCAGGCCAGGTAAAACCGTCCTGTCAGACTGAATCCGGCCAGGAATGACGGGCCAAAATTAAACCCGGCCCGGATGACACCCGATAAGCCTGTAATGAATCGAAATCAAATCGTGCGCATTCCTCCGAATTGACCTGAGAACTCCATGCAGCCAGAGAATAGCCCGCCAGCCTCAACGCCTCGTCCCGTCCCGCAGAAAATCCGCCTGGGGGATTTGCTGGTCGAGCAAAAGGTCATTTCCAGTGCCGATCTGGAAATTGCGCTGGCCATGCAGAAAAAAAGCGGACGCCGGCTGGGCCGTGTCGTGGTCGAAAGCGGGATGGCGGGTGAAAACGATATTGCCCAGGCGCTGGCGCGGCAACTGGCACTGCCGTTTGTCGACTTGCGGAAATTCAATCCGGAGGCCGCCGTGCTGCAAATGTTGCCGGAAACCCAGGCCCGGCGGTTCCGGGCCATTCCGCTGGCGCGCCGGGACGGGAATATTTTTGTCGGCATGGCCGATCCCACCGATCTGTCTGCCTACGATGAAGTCGCCCGGCTGCTGAATGAGGAAATCCAGCTGGCCGTGGTTTCGGAAGGCGACCTGCTGGCAGCCATTGATCGCCTCTATCGCCGCACCGACGACATTTCCGGCCTCACCGAAGAACTCGCGCGTGACATGGGCGAGGGCGAGGCCAGCATCATCGGCCTGGAAGCACTGGGCGAAGGCCAGGCCGATGCGCCGGTGGTGCGATTGCTGCAAACGCTGTTTGAAGATGCGCTGCAGGTGAATGCCTCCGACATGCATATCGAGCCGCAGGAAAAACGCTTGATGATTCGTTTCCGCATCGATGGCGTCCTGCATCCACAGACCGAAGCCGATCTCAAGATTGCCCCCGCGCTGGCCTTGCGGCTGAAGATCGTTTCCGGGCTGGATATTTCCGAGAAGCGCCTGCCGCAGGATGGCCGTTTTGCGGTCAAGGTGCGCGGCCGCACGGTCGATGTACGTCTGTCCACCATGCCTACGCAGTATGGCGAATCCGTGGTCATGCGTCTGCTGAGCCAGGGCGACGATCCGCACACGGTCGATAACCTGGGCATGGCACCGGACATGCTCGAACAGTTTCGCGCCATTCTGCACCGGCCCAATGGCCTGGTGCTGGTCACCGGCCCTACCGGCAGCGGCAAGACCACCACGCTCTATGCG
>JANJUT010000219.1 GCA_024710445.1 Thiobacillus sp. | reverse complement strand
TTGGAAAGCAGGTTCTGGAATACCTGCTGGATGCGGGTCGGTTCGGTCACGATGGTGGGCAGGGGCGTTTCGATGGTCACTGCGATGTTCGGTGGCGGCGCCAGCAGATCGATGATTTCGCGCACCAGGCTGTTGAGATCCACCGGGGCGGCGGTTTCCTTGACCCGGCCTACCCGTGAATACAGCAGAATGCCGTCGATCAGGCTGTCCATGCGGTGCACACGGCTGACCAGGAGGCGCATGTGTTCCTTGCCCTCGGCGTCGAACTTGTCGGCGTAATCCGCGGAAAGCCAGTCCGCCAGCGAGCCGATGGCGCGCAACGGCGCCTTGAGGTCATGGGAAACGACATAGGCGAAATTCTTGAGCTCCTCGTTGGCGCTTTCCAGTTCGCGCATCAGGAGCGCTTCCTGCTCGGCGATCCGTTTGCGCTCGCTGATGTCGCGCACGCTTCCGGTGAACATGCGGCGTTCGCCCTGGCGCGTTTCGCCTACAGCCAGATCCATGGGAAAGGTGCTGCCATCCTTGCGCAGTCCGATCACTTCACGGCCGATGCCGATGATGGCTTTGTGGCCGGTCTGCAGATAGCGGGCGAGATAAGCATCGTGTGCCTCACGGTAAGGGGAGGGCATGAGCATGGAAATGTTCTTTCCGGCCACTTCGGCCATGCTGTAGCCAAATATGGCTTCGGCGGCAGGGTTGAAACGTTCGATGATGCCGCGTTCGTCGATGGTGATAATGCCGTCCACCGCGGTATCGAAGATGGCCTGCAAGCGTGCTTCGCTTTCACGTAGCGCCGCCTCGGCCTGTTTGCGCTCGGCCATTTCGCGCACGATGAACAGAAACAGCACGCCGAAGAAAATGGCAACTGAAACCAGGGCCACAAAGAAGATGATCAGCATCCGGTCGGAATTTTCCCGGGAAGCATCCAGCCACTGTTGCAAACGGACTGTTTCCCCTTTCTCCATCTGCAGTATGGTTTCATGGATGGCAGCCATTTCGCGCTCGCCGTCGCCAGCCATCAGCTTGATGCGCGCCGGCTCGAAGCCCCGCGTGCGCCGTACTTGCAGTACGCCTTCCAGCAATGCGAGACGTGTGTCTATATGTGTGTTCAACCGGAGCAGCAATGCCTGCTGGCCGGGATCCGCGATAGTGGCGTCGTGTATCTTGCCGAGCAGCATGTGGATGCGGTCAATATAGGATTGACGTGGGGCGAGATGGCGTTCGTCGCCACTGATCAGGTAGATGCGCTGACGGGTTTCGGCCTGATTGGTCAGGGAGAAAATTTCTTCCAGGGCGGTGATGGTTTTCTGGCTGTGCGAGGCCTGGCTGGAGGCACGCATGAAGCTCACGGTCGACTGATAGGCGAGCCCGCCGATGGCAGCAAGAATAGCCAGTGCCACGGTAAACCCGGCAAGTACCTTATGCTCGATGGACCATTTCATTGGCAGACGTGATTACTATCCGGTGAATTTCAATTCGCCCTTCATCAGGGGTACCCGCCAAATGAAACATTTTATATATCTACCTCTGAATTTCCGTAAATATATCAATTTGTGCCGCGTGCGGGCAAATTCGGGATGAATCCTGATTGATTGTTCAGGCTCGGCAACCGCAGCTTCCCGCAAGGCGGAAATCCATCGGTGCGTTCAACGGCCCGAGGCAGGCTTTTTATAAAGTGTTATCTGTCAGTCAATTGGCTGGAAGCCGACTTGACCTGGGTTACCGTGCCTTCCCGACGTGGGTCGGCGGCACCGGACTGTGTGCCGGTTGCCAGATCAACCGCCACTGCCTGGACGGATCCAATGACTCGCTGGCAGCCATCAGTATCCACTTCGCCCAAACTGTCATGCCCGAGCTTGCGCAGGATGTTCTGGCTGGCAATGCTGAACCGGGGCTGCATGAAAGCCGTGCCGCCTTCACAGCTTATCTGGCCGCCTGCACGGGTGACCGACAGACGCGGGGCATCGATGGCCTGCTGCAGGCTCATGCCATGGTCGATCAGATTCAGCGTGACATTAAGCACCGAGTTGATGATGGTCGAACCACCGGGTGAACCGAATGCCGCCACCGGTTTGCCGGCCTTGAACAGCAACATGGGGGCCATGCTGGAGCGCGGGCGTTTGCGGGGGGCGACGTCGTTGGCGCCGGGGTTGCCTGTTGCAGCGTTGGCGCTGGGGGAAAAGTTGAAATCGGTCAGTTCGTTGTTGAGCAGGAATCCATAGCCCGGTACGGTGATGCCCGAGCCCCAGGTGTATTCGATGGTGCTGGTATAGCTCACGACATTGCCCCAGCGGTCGGCGATGGAAAAGTGCGTGGTATGTGGACTTTCCTGCCTGGCGTACGAGGGCTTTGGTTGTATGGCCTGAATCGCATCCCAGGGCCGGGGGTCGCCTGCCTCCGCGAATTCCATGCGGCTGTCTGGCTCGATCAGCGCGGATCGCGATGCCAGGTAATCAGGATGCAGCAGGCCCTTGCCTGGTACCGGCACAGCATCGTCGTCGCCGATCCACATGGCGCGGTCGGCAAAGGCCAGTCGCATCGCCTCGATCATCACGTGCAGGGTTTTGGGGCTGCCGAATCCATAGCCCTGTGCGGCATTGCCCAATGGAAAGCGCTCCAGCAATTTCAATATCTGAAAAGAGGTCAGTCCACCGGAAGAGGGCGGCGGCATGCCGGCCAGTGTCCAGCCGCGATAGTGGCTGATCAGCGGCTGGCGTATGGCGACCCGGTACTGTGCCAGGTCGGCCAGCGTCATGCGCCCTTTGCCTGCCGTACCGAGCTCATCCCGGCTGCGTTGCTGGGCTTTCACGATAGCCTGCGCCATGGGGCCGCGATAGAACGCATCCGGACCCTTGGCCGCCAGCCGCTTCAGGGTTTTTGCCAGATCGGGCTGCACCAGCCAGTCGCCTTCTACCAGAGGCACCCCGCCGGGCCGGAAGATTGCAGCGGTTTCCGCTTGCAGCTGGGTACGGCCGGCGTCGCTGGCGATGTCTTCCGCCATGAAACGATTGACGCGGAAGCCGTGTTCGGCCAGTTCGATTGCCGGGGCCAGGGTATCGCCCAGCCGTCGCGTACCCCAGCGGCGCAATGCCGTATCGATTCCGCGCAGGGTTCCGGGTACGCCGACGGCCAGACCGCTGGTTGAAGCCAGCGGGAAGGGCATCGCCGTGCCATCGGGTGCAAACATGTCGGCGCGGGCGGCGGCCGGCGCGCGCTCGCGCGAATCGACGATGAAGGTTTCGCCGGTTCTGGCCAGATGAATCATCATGAAACCGCCGCCGCCGATGCCGGACGATTGCGGCTCGACC
>JANJUT010000208.1 GCA_024710445.1 Thiobacillus sp. | reverse complement strand
CTGACCGGCTGTACCTGACTGAAGTGGAGATCGAAGCCGAGGGCGACGCTTGGTTCCCCGACTACGACCGCAGCGCGTTCAGGGAAGTCTCGCGTGAGTCGCACATCGGCGGGAAGGGCGATGTGCTGGGGTTTGATTTTGTGGTGTATGCGCGCAAATCAGCCTGAACTTGCAGCCTGGAAAATAGCGCGTAGGTTGGGCCGGATGAGGAAAACCGGCACCCAGGCCGGGGGAATCCCCGGCTTTTTAAGTAGCGCTTGAATTGACAACCGATGCTTAACAGTTAACAATCCTTCATGATTAAATCGTTCCGGCATACAGGGCTTGAGGCGTTTTTCAGGGTGGGCAGCAAGAAGGGCATACAGCCCCATCATGCGGCCAGACTGCAACTTCAACTCGCCGCACTGGACAACGCAACCGGGCCGGAAGATATGAATGCACCGAATTGGCGGTTGCATGAATTGAGTGGAAGCCTGGTCGGCCACTAGTCTGTCTGGGTGAATGGCAACTGGCGACTGACATTCCGTTTCGAGAGCGGCGATGCTGAACTGGTTGATTACCAGGATTACCATTGAAAGTGTGAAACATGACCCGAATGCATAACCCCCCTCATCCTGGAACCGTGTTGCGTGAGTGGATCCCGGATGGCCTGAGCGTGACCCAGGCAGCAGCTGATTTGCATGTGTCTCGCGTTTCCCTGAGCAAGATACTGAACGGCAAGGCCGGGATTTCCGCAGATATGGCAATCCGGCTGTCGCGTTGGCTCAGCACGTCTCCGGATGTATGGATAGGCATGCAAGCCCAATACGATCTATGGCAGGCGGGAAAAATCAGGCAGCCGAAGATTCAGCCTTTGCTAAAGCGGGCGGCTTGAACTCGCGTAACGTGAACTGAAGGAATCAAAGTGAATATGAAAGACAGAAACGAAACCAGACAACGAGGCCGGGCATGAGCGGCCTACCAAAGTGCCCCAAATGTGGTTCCGAATACGCTTACGAGGACGGCACGATGCTGGTGTGTCCGGAGTGCGCGCATGAATGGCCCAAGGATGCGCCGGTTGCTACGGAGGACATCAAGGTGGTGCGCGACTCCAATGGCAATGTGCTCGCGGACGGCGACACGGTGACGGTGATCAAGGACCTGAAGGTGAAAGGCTCATCGTCGGTGGTGAAGGTGGGGACCAAGGTGAAGAACATCCGCCTGGTCGAAGGCGACCACGACATCGACTGCAAGATCGATGGCATCGGCGCGATGCAGCTGAAGTCGGAGTTCGTGAAGAAGATCTGATGTCGTGAATCAGAGAACACCCAAAACAGGACGGGGCTTCGGCTCCGTTTTGTTTTGCGGCATCCAGCACGCTTGCGTATGCGGCGCGCTTAGTTTTTCCCGCGTTGTGAGGCGATGTAGTCCTCGAGGTTCTGCTGCGTCACCAGCCCCACTTCACCCGCCACGGTTTTTCCGCTGGGGTCGATGATGTAGGTGGTGGGCAGGGCGGGTACGGGGCCGAGCGGGGTTTTTCGTACCGGCCTGGTGCGCAGCACCGGGTAGGGAATGTTTTGCGCGGCGACGAAGGCTTGCAGTTCCTGTCGGCCGATTTCTTCGAAATTGATGCCGACCACGACGATATCCTTGTCCCGGTGTTTTTCATGCAGCGAGATCAGGTCGGGCAGTTCCTTGCGGCAGGTACCGCACCAGGTAGCCCAGTAATTGACGATCACCCATTTGCCGCGGTACTGGTCGAGCGACTGCAGGCGGTCGTCGAGGTCGGGCAGGGCGTAGCTGGTGGCGTGAGTGAGGGCGCAGCCCACCAGCATCAGTATGGAAACCAGTCCGTTCAGCCAGGTTTTCATGGAATAGGGGTCTCTTGGATCGGTAAGAAAAAACCGCCCCGGCCCCCTCTGCGCAAGCGCTCGAGGGACGGGGGGCAGGGCCAGGCTTCCTCCCGAAAGCCTGGCAAGGGTGTCGCTCAGGGCAGCATGTTGTAGCTGATCTGCACGCCGGGATTCAGGGCAATGCCCGAATTGGTGGCGAGTGCTGCGGCGACGATCTTCTGCAGGTCATCCATGATGTAGTCGGTGACGGGCGCGAAGGCGATCTTTTCTTCCTCGGTGATGTCGCCGAACATGGCGTTCATCATGAAGTGCGGATCCAGATAGCTGATCGCCAGCGTTTCCGCGGTTCCGTTCTTGTCTTTGTCGATGATCTGCACGGTGATCTCGCAGGGCAGCGCGGTTACGTGGTGCACGCCGGTACCCATGGCCATCTTGGCGTACTTCGGCGAGCAGGCTTCGATCACGTGGTTGTTGCCGGGTAGCGTCATCGGGGTGGCACGCGCAGAGCGCCAGCTCGAGCCGGCACTGAGGATGCTGTCCAGAGTCACGCCGTCGACGATGGTCGGGTGCGTCCCTGCACCAGCCACACCGTTGATGCTCATGGTGTTGATGATTGCCTGGGTCACATTGAGCGAGTCGGCCGCGGTGAAGGCGCTGCCGTCAGCCTTGGTGTAGCCGACATGCTTGTACGGCGACTGATAGGGAGAGGTGGCGACGACATCGACAACCTGGTCCATGTTGAGGAATTTCGATCCGAGCGCCTTGTCGACGGTCTTGGTCTTGGCATCGAACTCGTTCATGGCGTGCAGCACCACGGCGCGGATTTCCGACTTGACCTGTGGCGGCAGGTCGCTGATTGCCTCGGCGAAGGCGGGATCGGCCATTTCCGCGCTGAACAGCACGTCGGTGAAGAACAGCGAGAAAATGGCGTTCGGGTCCTTCATGTCGACGTAGATGTGATCGTCGTCGTTCCAGATCGACACCTTGCACGGCAGCGCCGGGGTGTGGCTGTAGCCGTTGACGACCTTCTTGTCACCGACGATGGGCGACACGCCGAGCGCCTGCTTGGCGAAGACTTCGTTACAGAAGTCCAGTACGCTGGCTTTCTTGGTGTTGGCCTCGGTTACCGTGCCGGTGGCAAGATAGGTGGCGTCGTTGGGATTGATCGGCTGCGGCGTGGGGATCTCGATGATGGCTTTCTTGATTTCATCGGCCGTGCAGGTCTGGGTCTTGCGGCAGGCCAGCGAGGTACCGCCCAGCACCCAATCCTCGCCCTTGATGATGTTGTCGCCGAGCACGGTTGCGTCCTTATAGAGCGCGACGTAATTGGCCAGCGCCAGGGCGGCGGCCTTGACCTTGGCGTAGGTGGCGACGTGGTCGACCTGGTCATAGGCATCCTTCACCACCGGCAGCCGGGCAATCCGGCTGTACGGGGTGACGGTGGCGAAGTCGTCGTTGCCGTTTCCTGCCATGGCCGACGGCACGCCAAGGGTCATGACCATGCCCAGGGCGGCTCCGCCGAACAGGGCTTTCCTGACCCAGCCGCTGACGGGTTTCTCTGTTTTTTTATGCGCGAATTGTTTCTTCATTTTGCTGCCTCCTCCAAGGATTGATCTGGTTCACCGCAGTGCCGCCCCGGATACCGGAGATCGCCAGGCTTCGCCTTTTTGTCGATCCGGATCCGGAACTGGATACCAATCTATTCAGGGAAGGGGAGGAAAGCCAGTTAAAGCTTCGTCGATATTCGTATGGATGTGTCCTGAAAAATTACCATACAAAACAACTGGATATGAGTCGATCGGCGGGTCTTTTAACGAAAATGGACGAGCGGCCTGCCGACAAAAGACCAACCCGTGTGCTTGTTCCGCACAATGCGGGGTAATGGCAGGCCCTAGTTCTCGGGGGGGGCGATGCCCGAGATCAGCAGGCGGAAATCGTTCAGGGCCTGCTGGAGTTTCTGGCGTTCCCCGGTCGACTTGCGGCCGAGTTGCCTGAGCACGAACTCGGCGGTGTCGATGACCCGCTGGGTTCGGGGATTCTTGGGGCAGGTGTCGATATTCAGGTACTTGTCCAGGGTCCGGGTCGTGGGTGTCGACTTGTCGATATATACCGGCCAGATCCGGCTTTCCTCGGCTAGGTCCAGCTTGCTCTTGTTCAGGTCATGTTCCCAGCAGGCCAGCGCGCAGAGCATGACCTGGACGACCTGCTCGCGCAGGGGCGGGCGCCCGAGGCCGGGTTCCGTGCTTCCTGAGTCTGGCAGTTCGATGCTGGACGGGGTCGCCGTGAGGCCCGGCGCGCCACGGGCCAGTTCCAGCAGGCTGTTGAGCGATTGCTCGACCGCATTCATGCGCTGTTCATTACGCTGGAAGCTGGAAACGACCGTCTCCGGAGAGGGGTACGCGTCGGCTCCCGGAATGGCGTTCAGCACGATGGCCAGCCCCCGGCCGCCCCGCATATCCAGCGCGCGGATCACGGCATCGCGCTCGAAGCGGGTGCCGTCCTTGCGGATGCAGGTGAGATGCGATTGCATTTTGCTGCCGGACGGACTGGAATCCTTTACCAGGCCGGCAATATCGTCGCCGAACAGATCATTGAGATCGAGGTCGCCGATTTCGTCGGGTGCATAGCCGAACAGCGCGGCCGCGCCCCGATTGAAATACACCGCTTCCTGATCGTTGCCGAAGCACAGGATCGCGCTGTCATCCAGATCCAGCAGGCGTTCCAGATCATTCGTCCGCCGCCGCACCTGGCCGGCCATGGCGTTGAAGGTTTCGGCGAGAACGGAAAAGTCGCGCAGGCCTTTTTTATTCACCGTCAGGTCGAGCTTGCCGCTGGCCATCTGCTTCATGTCCTGGATCATGCGTGCGACCGGTTCGAACAGAAAACGGTTGAACAACCACAGGGCGAACAGCAGGGTGCTGATGGTCAGCAGCAGAAAACTGCTGATCGTGACGGTCCGTGTCCGCTCCATTTCCGCGTTGAGCTTTTCCACGTTTTCGTAGCCGACGATCCTGAACGCGGGCTGGTTGTCGGAGGAAAACAGCATGTACTCGACCGGGAGGTGATTGTCCGGCTGCTCGGGCACGCCGACAATGATCGGGTCGCCAGCCGGTGAAAAAATGCTGATCGGTGTCTGGGTGATGGCGCCGATGTCCGGAAGGTTGAACACCGGGTTGATGATGATCTCCAGGTAGCCGATCAGGCGCAGGCCGCCAATGGGCACGAGCGTGGAATACAGAGGCTCCCTGGGCGAGAGCCACAGCGCATCGACGGCCTTGAGGCGTTCGACGCCCGGGCGCTGCGCGAGGATCTGCGCCAGGTGGCCGTCGAGTTTCTTGTCCAGGCCGGTGATGCCTTTCGCGCTTTCGGCAACAAACTTCAGGTTGAGATCGTAGACCCGGATTTTTTCCAGATTGATGCTGGCAAAGCCGACGAAACCATTGATGAACGGATCGTCCAGCAGGCTGACCAGATAATCGTGGCCGCCGGGCTGATCGACATTGCGGATGGCCTGGATGATCTCGTCGCTGTGGGTCAGGCGCATACCGAGATCGAAGGTGTGGCCTCTTACCGTCTTGAGCATTTCCTGGGAGGCGACTTCGATGACCCGGGACAGGCTGTTGATTTGCGCGTCGAGCGCGGCCTGCCGGAAATAGTTGCCGGCGAGCAGCGACAGGATGCTGGCCACGAGCCCGATCATCACAAAGATGATCACCGTGACGTTGCGGATGGACAGGGCCTCTATGCGCATAAGTGCCTGGATGCGTGGCCTAGTCCGTGATGACGGGCAGGCGCTTGTCCGTCCATTCCTTCCAGCCGCCGCGCAGCCAGAAGACGTTGTGGTAACCCCAGCTCATGGCCTTGCTGATCGCGTCGGCGCTTCGCAGACAGCGGATGCCATTGCAGTAGAAAACGATCGGCGTGGTCTTGCTGGGCGAAAGGGAGGCCAGGTCCTCGCGGCGCATGGCCGTATTCAGCAGATTAAAGGCGCCTTCGATGTGGCCCTTGGCGTACTCCGACTTCTTGCGCGAGTCGATGATGATGAGTTCCGGCCTGGCGAGAATCAGTTCAACCACCTCTTCCGCGCTGACGATGACCGCGCCGGGTATGGTTTCGGGCGGATAGGGTTTATCCGCAGCGAGCGGGCCGGCGGAAAACAGCAGGAGAAAAGCCGGGAGCAGTACCTGGCGTAGCCAGTGACACTCTGGTGTTGGATCCGGTCTGGGCAGCATGGTGTTTCCCGTTGGCAGAGAGCAGCACAGTTGCCAATGATGCGGCAGCACTGGCTATCAGGCAACAGTAAGTGTTTGACAGCAGGCCGGGTCGAGTAACGCCGGCTGTTACGGGGGGCAACGGCAAGGGGACCCGCTCACCGGTCAATCCAGCACATCGGCCCAGATATTCTTCGCCCAGGCTTGGGCAAACTTGAAGTTGCGTTCGTCGCCGTTAGGCGTGCTGCCGCCTTCTGGCTGGCTGACATAACCCTTGCCCGCTTCGTAGCGGAAGACGTTGGCGATATACCCGGCCCTGCTGTCGGAGATGGCGGAGTAGCAGGTGTTGGCCAGAACCGGGTGGGGATCGGGCTGGCGGCCGGCCAGCAGTTCGACGATGGCGCCCGCCGCGATCTTGGCCTGGCTGGTAGCGGTGTGGCCGGACTTGGGCAGGTTGGACAGCACGGAGTCGCCGATGACGTGGACGTAGGGGACGGTGGTCGATTCGAAGGTGGCGAGGTCGACGAGGCACCAGGCCTGGCTGCTGTCGTTGCGTGTCCCGGCCAGGTTGCAGACTTCACCGGCGCGTTGTCTGGGGACGACGTTGAGGACATCGCCGGCGACATCTTCAAAATCACTGGAGACGATCATTTTGTCGCCATCGATGGCGAAGGGGGCGTTGTTGGGGCGGTAGTCGATCATGCCGGCATAGAGTTCCTTCCAGGCACTCTGGAACAAGGCTTTCTTGGAAGCGATGTCGGGGTTGCCGTCGAGCAGGATGATCTTGGAGCGGGGTTTGGCCCGCTTGAAGTAGCTGGCGACCAGGCAGGCGCGTTCGTACGGGGCGGGCGGGCAGCGGTAGGGCGCAGTCGGCGCCGAAATGACAAAGACCCCGCCATCGGGCATGGCTTCGAGCTGTTTGCGCAACAAGGCGGTTTGCGGGCCGGCCTTCCAGGCGTGGACCACTTTGCCGGCGGCTTCGGCCTCCTGGTAGCCGCGCACGGTGTCGGTGCGGATATCGATACCGGGCGCCAGCACCAGACGGTCATAAGCGATGCTGGCGCCATTCCGGGTTTTGACTATGCGCCTGTCGGTGTCGATGCCGATTACGCTGTCCCTGATCATCTTGATGCCGTGGCGCGGCAGTCTGTCGTAGCGGTGGGTGATGTCGTCCATGGTGCGCAGGCCGCCGATCACCCAGTTGGAAATCGGACAGGACACGAACAGTTCGTTCGGCTCGATCAGGGTGACCTCGATATTCGGTCCCCACTGGCGCAGGTATTTGGCGCAGGTGGCGCCGCCAAATCCGGCCCCGACCACGACGACATGGGCCCGGGCTGTCATGGTGGGGGCGCCGGGCTGGGTGGTGCAGCCGGTGAGCGCGAAGGCCGCCCCTGCACTGGAAATCTTCAGAAAATCGCGGCGATTCATTGTCATCTTGAGCGTCCTGATAGCGTAGGATTGCTTCAGCCTGGCGCCTTACTTCAAACCAGCGAAGTAGGCGGCCATGGCCTCGAATTCAGCGTCGGTA